>NZ_JAWJTG010000032.1:0-52656 GCF_032911605.1 Stenotrophomonas mexicanensis | reverse complement strand
GGCGCCATGGATGGCGCCATCGAGCCCCCATGGATGGGTTTACGGCGTGTCCTGCACAGCCACACCGCCCCGCCATCCCACGGAATACCAGCTTTGGCTGTTGCTTCGGCTGTTGCTGTTGCTTGAGCGCTTCTGCAGGTGCAGGGCGCAGCCCTGCCGAACAACCCTTTACTTGACCTGCACCTCGATCACACCGTCGCCAATACGGGCCTGCAGGGCGTCACCCGGCTGCACCTGGTCGACGTGCCGCACCAGGGCACCGTCGTCGCTGCGGGTCAGGATGCTGTAGCCACGTGCCACAGTCGCCAGCGGGCTGACCGCTTCCAGCGAACGCGCCAGCCCGCGCAGGCGCAGTGCATCGCGTTCCAGCAGACGCTGCATCGCAATCTGTGGGCGCCCGCGCAGGGCAGCCAGGCGGCGCTGCATCGCGTCGAGCTGGCGCTGCGGATGATGCCCGCGCAGCACTGCCGCCGCATGGCGCAGGCGCGCGGCACGGCGTTCCTGTTGCTGGTTGAAGGCGGCATGCAGGCGCCGACCCAGATCCAGTTGGCGGCGGCGCAGCAGGTCCAGCCGTGCCTGCGGGCTCTGTGCGTTCAGGCGCAGCAGGGCACGATCGGCGCGCTGCATCGCCTGCTGCATCGCATGCCGTTGCAACTGCACCATGCGGGCGGCCGTGCGGCGCAGGCGCAGGGCCAGTTCGCGCTGGTCGGGTACCAGCAGTTCGGCCGCCACCGACGGCGTCGGTGCGCGCAGGTCGGCGGCAAAATCGCTGAGGCTGAAGTCGGTTTCGTGTCCCACCGCCGACACCACCGGGGTGCGGCTGGCGGCGATCGCCCGGGCCAGCGCTTCATCGTTGAAGGCCCACAGGTCTTCCAGCGAGCCGCCACCGCGGGTCAGCAGGATCACGTCGTAGCGGCCACTGGCGTCGGCCGCCTGCAGCAGGCGGGTGATCTGCGCGGCGGCACTGCTGCCCTGGACCAGGGTCGGCAGCAGGTCCACTTCCAGCAGCGGGAAGCGGCGGCCGAGCACGCTCAGCACGTCGCGTACGGCGGCACCGGTGGGCGAGGTGATCACTGCCAGGCGCTGCACGTGCGCCGGCAGCGGCCGCTTGCGTGCCGGGTCGAACAGGCCCTCGGCCTCCAGGCGTGCCTTCAGCTCCTCGAAAGCGCGGCGCAGCGCGCCTTCGCCGGCTTCTTCCATGTGGTCCAGCACCATCTGGTACTCGCCACGGGCGTCGTACAGGGTCACCTTGCCGCGCACCAGCACGCGCATGCCTTCGCGCGGCACGAACTTCAGGTACTGCGCCTTCATCCGGAACATTGCTGCGCGCAGCTGCGCACGTGCGTCCTTCAGGGTGAAATACAGGTGCCCGGAGGCAGGGCGCGCCACGCTGCCCAGTTCGGCCTCGACCCAGATCGCCGGGAAGCTGCCTTCCAGCAGGTCGCGGGCCAGGGTGTTGAGCTGGCTGGGGGTGAGGATGTCGTTGTTGCGTGGCTGCATGGGAACGGCGTGCTGCGGGCGGAACGGGGGCTCAGGATCGCACGTCAGCGCACCGTGTGCTGGCCCAGCGCCCACTGCACGTGTTCACGCACCAGCGGCGAGGGATCATCGATGCGGGTATGCAATGCGGCGAGCGCTTCGGCCGAGGACGGTGCATTGCCCAGTGCCACGGCGATGTTGCGCAGCCAGCGTTCATGGCCACTGCGCCGGATCGGGCTGCCTTCGGTACGGCGCAGGAACTCGGCTTCATCCCAGGCGAACAGCTGGTCCAGCCGCGCGGTATCGAGGTTGTTGCGCGCGCGGAAATCGGCTTCGTCGGTACGCTTGGCGAACTTGTTCCAGGGGCAGACCAGCTGGCAGTCATCACAGCCGTAGATGCGGTTGCCGATCAACGGCCGCATCTCTTCGGGAATGGCCCCGTCGTGCTCGATGGTCAGGTAGGAGATACAGCGCCGCGCGTCCAGCCGCTGCGGGCCGGTGATGGCCTGGGTCGGGCAGACATCGATGCAGCGCGTGCAGGTACCGCAGTGTGCTGTGGCCGGTGCATCGATCGGCAGCGGGATATCGATGTAGATCTCGCCGATGAAGAACCAGGAGCCGCCATGGCGGTCGATCAGGCAGGTGTGCTTGCCGATCCAGCCCAGGCCGGCATTGCGCGCCAGTGCGCGTTCCAGCACGGGGGCGGAATCGACGAATACGCGGTAGCCCAGCGGTGCCACTTCATCGTTGATCTGCGTGGCCAGCTTCTGCAGGCGGTTGCGCATCAGCTTGTGGTAGTCGCGGCCCAAGGCGTAACGGGCCACGTAGGCGCGGCCCGGGTTGGCCAGGGTTGCCCAAGCCTCGGTGTCGTCCTTGTGGCTGTAGTCCATGCCCACCGAGATCACCCGCACGGTGCCGGGCAGCAGTTCGGCCGGGCGCGCGCGCAGGGTGCCGTGGCGCGCCATCCAGTCCATCGTGCCGTACAGGCCCTGGCCCAGCCAGTCAGCCAGGTGCGCTTCATCCTCGCCCAGCTCGATGCCGGCGATGCCACAGCGCTGGAAGCCATGCGCACGGGCGAGTTCGCGGATGCGCTGCACGGCCTGGGCCGGATCGACAGGGGCGGGGACGGGGGACATGTGCACCAGTATAAAATCCCCGCATGGCCAACCTTGCCGATCTGTTCGATTCCGCTGCCGCGCGTGCGCTTGATGCGCAGGCCTCGGCGCTGGCCGCCGAGGGCGGTTGGGGCCTGATGGCACAGGCCGGCCAGGCCGCCTGGCAGTGCCTGCTGCAGCATTGGCCGCAGGCGCAGCGGATCGGCGTGGTGGTTGGTGCGGGCAACAACGGCGGCGACGGCCATGTGCTGGCTCGCCATGCGCTGCAGGCCGGACGTGAGGTGACGGTGATCGCCTTGCCGGGGAAGCCACCGTCAACCGCGCTGGCACAGCGTGCAGCATCGGAATTCACATCCGACGGCGGCACCCTCACCGATTTCGACGGCGCGCTTCCCGAGGCCGATATCTGGGTCGATGCCCTGTTCGGGCTGGGCTTCGATCGCGTGCCGGAGGGCGTGGCTCAGACGCTGATTGCCGCGCTCAACGCGCAGGCGGCACCGGTTCTGGCGCTGGACGTCCCCAGTGGCGTGGATGCCGACCGCGGCGCCGTACCGGGCGACGCGGTGAGGGCGGCGCTGACCGTGCAGTTCATCGTGCCGCATCGCGGGCTGTACACCGGCGATGCGCTGGACCATTGCGGGCGGAAGGCGCTGGCGCCGCTGCAGCTACCCGCGGCCGCATGGCAGGGCGTGTCACCCGCTGCGCAGCTCTGGACGCAGGTGCGCCTGCCAGCCCTGCTGCCGCCGCGCCGCACCAATACCCACAAGGGCGAATCCGGGCACGTGCTGTGCGTCGGCGGCAACCATGGCAGCGGCGGCGCCATCGCGATGGCGGCCGAAGCCGCCTTGCGCGCGGGTGCTGGATTGCTGAGCCTGGGCACCCGCCGCGACCACGTTGGCCCGTTGCTGGCGCGGCTGCCCGAAGCCATGACCCATGCACTGGAAGATGGTGACGCGCTGCCGGCACTGCTGGACAAGGCCAGGGTGGTGGCGATCGGCCCCGGTCTGGGCCAGGACGAATGGGCGCGCGCACTGTTTGCGCGGGTGCTGGCCAGCGCCAGGCCACTGGTGGTCGATGCCGATGCACTGAACCTGCTGGCGCAGGATCCGCGCGCGCTGCCCGGCGCCATCCTTACGCCACACCCGGGCGAGGCCGCGCGCCTGCTGGGTTGCAGCACGTCTGACATCCAGGCCGATCGCTTCACCTGCGCACAGGCACTGGCCGAGCGCTTCCACGCCGTGGTGGTGCTGAAGGGCGCCGGCAGCATCGTCGCAGCGCCGGGGCAGCGGCCACGACTGATCGCGGCTGGCAATCCCGGCATGGCCGTGGGTGGCATGGGAGACCTGCTGACAGGCATCATCGCCAGCCTGCGTGGGCAAGGCCTGGCCGCCTTCGATGCCGCCGCCGCTGGAGCGCTGCTGCATGCGCTTGCCGGCGACGTCGCTGCCGCCGACGGCGCGCGCGGCCTGCTTCCAACTGATCTGCTGTCGCCGCTGCGGCGACTGGCCAACCCGGAACTTTCCCGATGATCGATTTCTTCCTTGCCGACAGCGATGCCACTGAACTGCTCGGGCAGTGGCTGGCCGCCACCCGACCGCCGCAGGCGCTGGTCGAACTGCGCGGCGACCTGGGCGCCGGCAAATCCACCACCGCCCGCGCACTGCTGCGCGCACTGGGCGTGCAGGGGGCGATCCGCAGCCCGACCTACACCCTGGTCGAGCGCTATCCGCTGGCCAGCGGTGGCGAGGCCTGGCATCTGGATCTGTACCGGATCGGCCAGGCCGGCGAGCTCGATTTTCTCGGGCTGGACGAGGGCAGCGCGGTGTTGTGGCTGGTGGAATGGCCGGAACGCGGCGCTGGCGCGCTGCCGCCGACCGACCTGGTGGTGGCGCTGGAGATCGAGGGGCAGGGGCGTCGCGTCCGTCTCACTGGAGCCAGCGACGTCGGGCATGAATGGCTGGAACGGCTCCCCCAAGGGGGCGACTTGCAGGCCATTTCTGTCGGCTGACGAGAACAAACACCGGCAGGTTACGGATTATTAAGGAAAAAGGTGTTGCATTCCGTTCAGCGCGGTGATTGAATCCTGAGCCATGCGCCCGGGGAACCGTCTCATTGCCATCTGTGCCGCCGTCGGACTGAGTCTGGCGAGCGTCAGTGCGTGGGCCGGTGAAGTCCGTCAGGTCCTGCTGAATACCGGCGCCACCGGCACCCGTGCCGAGATCTCGCTGGTCGGCAGTGGCGGTTACAAGACCTTGTCGCTGGCCGGACCGAACCGCCTGGTGGTCGATTTCCCGGACTCCAGCGCCATACGCAACCTGAAAATGCCGGCCGCGCAGGGCGTGGTCACGGCGGTGCGTACCGGACAGCCGGTGCCGGGGACCTTCCGTGTCGTTTTCGACCTCGCTGAATCGGTGGCGCCGTTCCGCCCACAGATGCAGCGCGAAGGCAATGAATCCAAGCTGGTGATCGAATGGCCGGGCGATGGCCCGGCCGTGGCCGCCAGCCGCCCGCCAGCGACGCCGGCGGTGCAGCCGCAGGCACCGGTCAACACGCCCGCACCGACGCCGGCCGAGAGCGCGCAGTCGCGCAACGACGCCGCGCGCGCCACCGCGCTGTTGACCGCGCAGGTACAGCAGCAGGCCAGCGCCGCCGCTGCCACACCGGCCACTCCGACCCCGGCCCCGTCCACTGCACCGGCCCAGGTCGCGGCAGCGGGCACGGCTGCCAGCAGCACGCCGTCCGCATCGCCGGCTGCCATCCTTGCCGGCCAGCGTACCGCCGCCGTGGTAACCACGCCGCCGGCCACAGCGCCTGCACCGGTTCCAACCACGGTGGTGCCACCGCGTCCGGCCATGCCCAGCGATGCCTCGCGCATCCGCATGCAGGCTGGCATGCGCCACCTGGTGGTGGCCATCGATCCGGGCCACGGCGGCCAGGACCCCGGTGCGATCGGCCCGACCGGCAAGCGCGAGAAGGATGTGACCCTGGCCGTAGCGCGTGAGCTGGCCCGTCAGGTCAACGCGACGCCGGGCCTGAAGGCCTACCTGACCCGCGACAGCGACGTGTTCATTCCGCTGCCGATGCGCGCGCAGAAGGCGCGTGCGAACAAGGCCGACATCTTCATTTCGATCCATGCCGACGCGGCGGAAAACCGTTCGGCCACGGGCTCGTCGGTGTACGTGCTGTCGACCAAGGGCGCTTCTTCGCAGCGCGCCCGCTGGTTGGCGGACAAGGAAAACGCGGCCGACCTGGTCGGTGGCGTGCGCCTGCAGCAGACCGAAGGCACGCTCGCCAACGTGCTGCTGGATCTGGCCCAGAGCGGCTACATGAAGGCGTCCGAGGACGCGGCCGGCCATGTGCTGGGTGGCCTGAAGCGGATCGGCAACAACCACAAGCCGAACATCGAGCGCGCCAACTTCGCGGTGCTGCGTACTTCGGACATGCCGGCGATGCTGGTGGAAACCGCGTTCATTTCCAATCCGGATGAAGAGCGCCGCCTGATCGACCCGGCCTACCAGCGCAAGATCGCCGGTGCGGTACTGGACGGTGTGCACACGTTCTTCAGCCGTCAGCCGCCGCCGGGCACGTTGTATGCCGCCCGGGCCCAGGCCGAGATCGACGCCGCCGGCACCATGGCCGGCGGCAGCAAGTAACCCGCCGAAGGCGGGTTACTGCTTTCTGTAGAGTCGAGCGGCGCTCGACTGGGCCTTCCCGGTAGCCCGTCAGTCGAGCATGGCTCGACTCTACCCTCGGCCGCTCCGTTATCATCCCCGCATGACGTCTGCTACCCATCCGCGCCCGATCCGGCCGTTGCCGGAGATCCTCATCAACCAGATCGCCGCTGGCGAAGTGGTCGAACGTCCCGCGTCGGTGGTCAAGGAGCTGGTCGAGAACGCGATCGATGCCGGCGCCAGCCGCGTTGATATCGATCTTGAAGAGGGCGGTGTCCGCCTGATCCGCATCCGCGACAACGGCAGTGGCATCGCACCGGAACAGTTGCCGCTGGCGGTATCGCGCCACGCCACCAGCAAGATCGCCGATCTGGACGATCTTGAATCGGTGGCCACGCTCGGTTTCCGGGGTGAAGCGCTGCCGTCGATCGCCTCGGTCAGCCGCTTCACCCTGTCCTCGCGTCGCGCACATGACGAACACGGTTCGGCGCTGCAGATCGAAGGCGGCAAGATCGGCGAAGTGACGCCCCGCGCGCATGCGCCGGGCACCACGGTGGAAGTGCGCGAGCTGTTCTACAACGTACCGGCGCGGCGCAAGTTCCTGCGCGCCGAGCGCACCGAGCTGGGCCATATCGAAGAATGGCTGCGTTCGCTGGCGCTGGCGCGGCCGGATGTCGAACTGCGCGTCTCGCACAACGGCAAGGCCTCGCGTCGCTACAAGCCGGGCGATCTGTATTCCGATGCGCGATTGGCCGAAACGCTGGGCGAGGATTTCGCCAACCAGGCCGTTCGCGTCGACCACAGCGGTGCCGGCCTGCGCCTGCACGGCTGGATTGCGCAGCCGCATTATTCGCGCGCCAGCGCCGACCAGCAGTACCTGTACGTCAACGGCCGCTCGGTGCGCGACCGCAGCGTCGCCCATGCGGTGAAGATGGCCTATGGCGACGTGCTGTATCACGGCCGCCAACCGGCCTACGTGCTGTTCCTGGAGCTTGACCCGACCCGCGTCGACGTCAACGTGCACCCGGCCAAGCACGAGGTGCGCTTCCGCGACTCGCGGCTGGTGCATGATTTTGTCTACCGCACGCTGAAGGATGCGCTGGCCGATACCCGCGCCGGCATGTCGGTGCAGGACATCGGCGCCGGCTCCGCGCATCCGGTGGATGCAGGCGCGGCACCGATGGTCTCCAGTGCGGGTGCCTCCGGTTTCGGTCTGGTACGCGGTGCCGCACCGGGTGCCGGTTCGAGTGGTGGCGGTGGTGGATTCTCGGGTTGGCGCCCGCAGCAACCGCTGGGATTGCAGGTGGCCGATGCACCGGCGGCTTATGCCGCGCTGTATGCCGCACCGGCCGGCGCCGAACGCGGTGCTGCGCTGCCGCCGATGCCGACCGAGAACGGGCTGCCGGTCACCAGTGCCGACGCTGGCGTGCCACCGCTGGGCTACGCGATCGCGCAGCTGCATGGCATCTACATCCTGGCCGAGAACGCCGAAGGCCTGATCGTGGTCGACATGCATGCGGCACACGAACGCATCGGTTACGAGCGGCTGAAGAACGCGCACGATGGCATCGGCCTGCAGTCGCAGCCGCTGCTGGTGCCGATCACGCTCGCAGTGGGCGAGCGCGAAGCCGACACCGCCGAGAATGAAAGTGAAACCCTGGCCGCACTCGGCTTCGAAGTGACCCGTGCCGGTCCCGGTGCGCTGCACGTGCGCAGCATTCCGGCGCTGCTGGCGCATGCCGAACCGGAAGGCCTGCTGCGCGATGTGCTGACCGACCTGCGCGAACACGGCCAGAGCCGGCGCGTGGCCAGTGCACGCGACGAACTGCTGTCGACCATGGCCTGCCATGGCGCGGTGCGCGCCAACCGGCGCCTGACCGTGCCGGAAATGAACGCGCTGCTGCGCGACATGGAAATCACCGAGCGGTCCGGCCAGTGCAACCACGGCCGGCCGACCTGGGCCCGTTTTTCGCTGGCGGAGATCGACCGCTGGTTCCTGCGCGGACGTTGAGGGGAGCATCGATGCGTTATCGGGGAATGGGCGGCCTGCTGGCCGCTTTGGTGTTGGCCGCCTGCAGCCCGGCGACGCCGCCGGCACCAGCCTCGGCCGCGGAGGATCCGTCCTATGCCGCCGAGCAGCAGCAGTGGCGGGTGGCACGCTATCAGGACCTGACCCGGCCCGATGGCTGGACCGCGCTGGTCGGCCTGCACTGGCTGCAGAACAAATCCCACTTCGTCGGCAGCGGCGCGACCAATGGCATCCGCCTGGCGGTTGGGCCGGACAAGCTGGGCCTGCTGCGCCGTGAAGGCAGCCAATGGTGGTTCACGCCCGAAGCCGGCGTGGATGTCAGCCATGATGGTCAGCCGGTGCGCGGCCGCATCCGCATCGACACCGACAAGGATCCGCGGCCGACGCTGCTGGCGTTCGATGGCGGCAAAGGCCAGCTCAGCATCATCCGCCGCGGTCCGCGCGATGCGCTGCGGGTCAAGCACGCCGAAGCGCCGGCACGTCGCGATTTCGGTGGGCTGGAGTACTGGCCGGGCGGCCCGGACTGGCAGGTGCAGGCGCGCTTCATCGCGCACCCGCCGGGCAAGACCCTGCCCATCGTCGACATCACCGGCCTGACCACCGAAATGCCCAATGCCGGCGCGGTCGAGTTCCAGCGCGATGGCCGCAGCTGGCGGCTGGAGGCGATCGGTGCGCCGGGGCAGCCGCTGTTCCTGATCTTTGCCGATCGCACCAGTGGCCGTGGCAGCTATCCGGCCGGTCGCTATCTGGATACCGATGCCCCCGCTGCCGATGGCACCGTGCGCATCGATTTCAACCATGCCTACAACCCACCGTGTGCGTTCACCGCCTACGCGACCTGCCCGTTGGCGCCACCGGAAAACCGGTTGGACCTGCGTGTGGAAGCGGGCGAGAAGGCGTACCACCTGCCTGAAGGAGAAGGCTGATATGCCGATCAGATCCCTGTTGCGTGCCACCGTTCTGTTGGCGGCCTGTGCGCTGGCACCGCTGGTTGCAGCGCGTACCGTGCAAGCCGATACCACTGGCGCAGCGGCGGCCAAGCCGCCGGTGCCGTTGCTGTGGAAAGTGACCGGTCCGGGCGATTCGCGCCTCTACCTGCTCGGTTCCTTCCACCTGCTGAAGCCGCAGGACTACCCGTTGTCGCCCGATGTCGAACAGGCGTTCGAGGCTTCGCAGCGGGTCGTGTTCGAACTGTCGCCGGAAGACATGCAGTCGCCACAGTTGGCCAGCCGCATGGTGCAGGCTGCGGTGCGCACCGATGGCAGCGAGCTCAAGCGCGATCTGGATGCTGCGACCTGGCAGAAGCTGCAGGTGTTCGCCACCGAAAACAAGCTGCCGCTGGCGCAGATGCAGGGGATGAAGCCGTGGTTTGTCGGCCTGAGCATTTCGGTCGGGCAGATGCAGAAGCTGGGCTTGGACCCGGCACTGGGCCTGGACCGTCACTTCATGGAGCGTGCGCAGAAGACCGGGCGCAAGACTGCGGGACTGGAAGACATCGACACCCAGATCGGCATGCTCGACGGAATGACGCTGCAGGAACAGCGGCAGATGCTGGCCGAAGCGCTGGACCAGGCCGGCAAGGCCGACGAGCAGGCACGCCAGCTGCACGACGCCTGGCGCCGCGGTGACGAGCGCGTGCTGTGGACCCGGATGGCGGCGGAAATGCGCCAGCAGTATCCGCAGCTGTATCAGCGCATCAATACCGGCCGCAATGACGCCTGGGTGCCGAAGCTGCTGCCGTACCTGCAGGCAGGGCAGGGCGGTACGCTGGTGGTGGTCGGCACGCTGCACCTGCTGGGCAACGACGGCGTGGTCGAGAAGCTGAAGGCGAAGGGTTACAAGGTCGAGCGCGTATGCACGGGATGCAAGGCGAAACGCTGACGTATCGTTGGCGCGATGCCAAACAAAACGGCGCGCCAGGGGCGCGCCGTTTTCGTATCAGCCGTTGCAGCAGCTCAGCGGCGGGTCTTGCCGCCGGTGCCGGTGCCCGGTTCGTTCGGCTTGTTGCCGGTACCTGCGCCGGTTCCCGTTCCGGTGCCGCCCGGACGCGGGCCACCGAAGCCGGTGCCCATGTTGCGCTGGAATTCCTGCCACAACTCCAGGTTGCGCTCGGTCAGCTGGTTCATCATCGCCCACGGGGTCTGGCCCAGCAGGTTGCCCATCTGCTGGCGGAACTGCTGCTGCTGGTCGAGGAAGACCTGCATGCTGCGCTCCAGGTAATTGCCCATGAAGCCCTGCAGGGAATCGCCGTAGAAGCGGATCAGCTGGCTCAGCAGCTGGGTGGACAGCATCGGTTCGCCGTCCTGTTCCTGGTCGGCGATGATCTGCAGCAGGACCGATCGCGTGAGGTCGTCGCCGCTCTTGGCGTCGCGGACTTCGAAGTCTTCACCGTCCAGGATCAGCTGGCGCACGTCCTCGATGGTGATGTAGCTGGAGATCTCGGTGTCGTAGAGACGGCGGTTCGGATACTTCTTGATGATGCGGGTCGCAGCCATGAAGCGGTACTCGTCACAGTAGACGCGCAGCATGGCGCAGTGCAGCAGCCGTTGCAACCGCCTCAGCCCCCGCCAGGCTTGGCTTTCGGCGGCGATCATGTTGCGCAACAAGGGTTTGCGTGCTGCGCAGCATGACTCTTGGCAGGGGCCGGCGGCGTTCGCCGCGATGGCCCGCTGCGCGGCTTACCAACCCATATGGTGGCCGCCGTTGATGTCCAGGTTGCTACCGGTGATCCACGAGGCTTCATCGGCGACCAGGAACGAGACGCCGTAGGCGATTTCCTCCGGCTTGCCCAGGCGTCCGGTGGGGATGTCGGCGATGATCTTGGCACGCACCTCCTCCGGCACCGCCATCACCATGTCGGTAGCGACGTAGCCGGGCGAAATGGTGTTGACGGTGATGCCAAAACCGGCGTTCTCGCGGGCCAGCGAGATGGTGAAGCCGTGCATGCCGGCCTTGGCCGCCGCGTAGTTGGCCTGACCGTACTGGCCCTTCAGGCCGTTGATCGAGCTGATCTGGATGACCCGGCCCCAGCCGCGGCGGCGCATGCCCTCGATGACCGGACGGGTGACGTTGAACACCGAATTGAGATTGGTGTTGATCACATCGTGCCACTGGTCCGCGCGCATGCGGTGGAAGGTGGTATCGCGGGTGATGCCGGCGTTGTTGACCAGGATCTCGACCGGACCCAGTTCGGCCTCGACGGCGCGCACCAGCGCTTCGGCGCTGTCCGGATCGGAGACATCGCCCGGGAAGATCGACACGCTGTAGCCGCGTTCGGTCATCGCCTGCTGCCAGGCGCGGGCCTTGGCCTCGTCGCGGTAGTTGGTGGCGACCCGGTGGCCCTGGTCGGCCAGGCGTTGGCAGATGGCGGTACCGATGCCGCCGGTTCCGCCGGTGACCAGTGCGACGCGAGATGTCATGGAGTGCTGTCCGGGTATCAGGTGGGGGAAGGGTGATTCTGCAACATCGGCGCGGAAAGTGCGCCGGCCGGCAACAGGATGTCGCTACGCGGCAACCGCGCCGGGTCGAAGGCCTGTCGAGCGGTGGCCAGCAGCGCGTCCAGATCGTGTGCCTGCGCCAGCGCCTCAGGGGCTTGGCCGAGCAGCTGCCAGAGCTGGCGCAGCACCGGCAGCGGACGTGCGCTGTCCACCGGCAGCGCCGCCAGTGACTTGGACAGCTTGTGGCCCGGTGTATCCAGCAGCAGCGGCAAGTGCCAGTAGCGCGGCACCGCCAGGCCCAACGCCTGCTGCAGCAGGATCTGCCGTGCGGTGGAGTCGAGCAGGTCGGCCCCGCGCACCACTTCGGTCACCCCCTGCGCGGCGTCATCGACCACCACCGCCAGCTGGTAGGCCCAGCAGCCATCGGCGCGGCGCAGCACGAAGTCGCCGACCTCGGCATGCACGTCCTGCTGCTGCGGGCCGCGCAGGCCATCGTCGAAGTGCACAAGGCTGCCGGGCGGCACGCGGAAGCGGACGGCCGGGTCCGGTCGTGGTTGCCGGGCGACGCAGCGATGATGGATGCCGCCGCCGGCGGCAAGGTCGCTGCGGCTGCAGTGGCAGACAAAGGCCTGGTCGCTGGCGAGCAGTTCATCCAACGCGGCCTGGTAGGCCTCGCCGCGCGTGCTCTGCCAGAGTACCGGGCCATCGTGGACCAGGCCGAACGCGGCCAGCGCCTGCAGCTGTGATTCCGCTGCACCGGGCACGGTGCGCGGCGGGTCGACGTCTTCGAGGCGCAGCCGCCACAGGCCGCCGTGATGGCGGGCGAGCAGCCAGCTGCCGAAGGCGGCGAGCAGGGATCCGGGGTGGAGCAGGCCGGTCGGCGAAGGGGCGAAACGGCCGCAGGGAATGGGGGAGGTCATGCTGGCTGAATCGTCGGTCAGGTTGGCGCTTGAATTCAAGCTGACCGCACCGCAAATTGATCGATATCGACCCCTTCCGAGCCGGAATTTCCCATGTTCACCCGTATTGCCCTCTTCCTGGCCACGAACTTTGCCGTGCTGATCCTGGCCAGCATCGTGATGTCGCTGTTGGGAACCGACCCCAGCAAGATGAGCGGCCTGCTGATCATGGCCGGCATCTTCGGTTTCGGTGGCTCCTTCATCTCGCTGCTGCTGTCCAAGTGGATGGCCAAGCGCTCCACCGGCGCGGTGGTGATCACCGAGCCGCGCAACCAGACCGAGCGCTGGCTGCTGGCCACCGTCGAGCGCCAGGCCAAGGCGGCCGGCATCGGCATGCCCGAAGTGGCCGTGTATGAAGGTCCGGAGATCAATGCCTTCGCCACGGGTGCCAACCGCAACAATGCGCTGGTCGCGGTGTCCACCGGCCTGCTGCACAATATGAGCGAAGACGAGGCCGAAGCGGTGCTGGGCCACGAGATCGCCCACGTCGCCAACGGTGACATGATCACCATGGCCCTGCTGCAGGGTGTGCTGAACACGTTCGTCATCGTGCTGGCGCGCGTTGTCGGCGGCATCATCGACAGCGCACTGTCGGGCAACCGCGAAGGCGGCGGCCGCGGCTTCGCCTACTACATCATCGTGTTCGTGCTGGAGATGGTGTTCGGCCTGTTCGCCACCATGATCTCGATGTGGTTCTCGCGCCATCGCGAGTTCCGCGCCGACGCAGGCGGTGCCTCGCTGGCCGGCCGCCAGAAGATGATCGCCGCGCTGGAACGCCTGCAGCTCAACCACGGCCAGAGCACGCTGCCGACGCAGATCGCGGCGTTCGGTATTGCCGGTTCGACGGCGAAGAAGCTGTTCATGAGCCACCCGCCGCTGGAAGAGCGCATCGCCGCGCTGCGGGCGTCGACGGTGGCGTAAGCGTCCGCTTCCAAGGCAGTGCAGGAACGCCTGGCCTCGCGCCGGGCGTTTTTGTTTGCGCGCGCACGCATGGGTGGTGCCGGATCGTTTCCTCGCCTGCGGGGAGGTGTCACTTTCTTTGCGCGCAAAGAAAGTAACCAAAGAAACGCTCCGCCAGCCGCGAGCCGTTGCTACGCGCCGGTCCCCTGCGATGCTCGGCTCGCTCAAGGCGGACTGGAAAGTCAAGATCAACGGCAACAGCATCCACGCATGGCGTGGATCTACTGGGTGCAGCTGTGGCATTTGACCTTGGGTCCGCCTTGAGCGAGCCGAGCACCGCAGGTCCGGCGAGGGCGAAGAGGTGCGGGTGTCTGAGCGCAGCGAGTTCCCGCACCGTCCCTCGACGGACCGAGGAGCGCAGGGTACCGATGCACAGCATCGGCTCGCGCCCTGGCGGCGTGTTTCTTTGGTTACTTTCTTTGCACGAGCAAAGAAAGTGACAAGCACGATCACCGCGCAAACGAAAACGGCACCTTCGCAGGTGCCGTCTCCATGAACCGCGTCTACGCGCAGATCAGAACTTCGCGTCGAACTCCGCCGCGTAGCCAGTGTTCACCAGCACCTTCTGCAGCGACTCGGCCACCTTCAGGTTGCCGGCCACGATCTGGTGGGTCTCCGGACCGCGGTTGTCCATGCGGCCCAGGGTCGCGCCCTTGAAGTCGCAGACCTTGCCGCCCGCTTCGCGGACCAGCAGCAGGCCGGCAGCGATGTCCCACCCCTTCACGCCGGCTTCGAAGTAGGCATCAGCGCGGCCACAGGCCACGTAGGCCAGGTCCAGTGCAGCCGAGCCGGTGCGGCGGATGTCTTCGCCGTGCACCAGCAGGGCGTCGACCGCCTTCAGCTGGGCGCTGGCGCGGTTGCGCTCACGCGGCGCGAAGCCGGTGTGGATCATCGTGCCTTCCAGATCCTTGCGCTCGGCCACGCGGATGCGGCGGTCGTTCAGTACGGCGCCGGCGCCACGGCTGGCGGTGAACAGTTCATTGCGCAGCGGGTCGAAGATGACCGCATCGGTCGGCTCGCCGTTCTCGACCAGGGCGATCGACACGCAGTAGTGCGGCACGCCGCGCAGGTAGTTGCTGGTGCCGTCCAGCGGGTCGATGACCCACATGTGCCGACGCTCGCCCTGCACGCCGCCTTCCTCGCCGAATACACCGTATTCGGGGTAGGCGCGCTTGAGTTCCTTGACGATGACCTTTTCCGCGTCCGCATCCACTTCGCTGGCGTAGTCCATCCGGCCCTTCTGCACCACGTTCAGTGCCTCGAGCTTGTTGATGTTGCGCAACAGGACGTTGCCGGCGAGGCGGGCGGCCTTGACCATGACGGTTACGGCGGGTTTCTGCATGGCGTGGGCTCCCGGAAAGGCAGAAGAGATGGACTGGCGGGGGAAAAGAGCGGGTCCGGCGCAGTGGCCGGCCGCACAGTTTACCATTGGTCATCGTCCAGCTCGACCTTTTCCCTGTTCATGTCCCAGTTTCCTGCCGCCACCCGCCTCCGATTCGTCCTGGTCGGTACCCAGCACCCCGGCAACATGGGCGCCGCCGCCCGCGCCCTGAAGACCATGGGCCTGGCCCGCCTGGTGCTGGTTGCCCCCGAAAAGCCACTGGACGAGGAGGCCTTCCGCCGCTCGGCCGGTGCCGAAGACGTGCTGGGGGATGCCCCGGTGGTGGCCACCCTGGCCGAGGCGGTGGCCGATTGCCGCCTGGTACTGGGCTGCACCGCCCGTGCACGCCGCGTCCAGCTGGAGGAGTACCTGCCCGCCGATGCCGCTGCCCGCGCGGTGGCCAAGGCTGGCGAGGGTGCCGAGGTGGCGCTGGTGTTCGGCCGTGAGCGCACCGGCCTGACCAACGAGGAACTGCAGCTTTGCCATGCAGCGGTGCACATCCCGTCCGACCCGGAGTTCAGCTCGCTCAACCTGGCTGCCGCCGTGCAGGTGCTGGCCTATGAAACGCGCATGCAGCTGCTGGGCGCGCAACCGGCCACCGATGCCGAGCCCGGCTTCCGCGAACAGGCGGCCAGCCACGAGCAGATGGAGAGCTTCTTCGCCCAGCTGGCTGACACACTGGACGAGATCGATTTCCACAAGGGCCGCGCCCCGGAATCGGCGATGCGCAAGCTGCGCCGCCTGTTCCTGCGCAGTGAGCCGAGCGAGCAGGAAGTGCGCCTGCTGCGCGGCATCCTCGCCGACACCCAGCGCATGGCGCGACTGGCCCAGGCAGGCGGCAAGGACAGCTGACGACGTTCTCATTTTTTCGGGTAGTCTGTCCGGATACCCAGGGGGGATGAAGCCTGTGTCGGGTCTGCGAAAGGCAATGCAGGGGGGACTGCTGAGCCTGGCCATGGTCCTGCTGGCCGGGACGGTGCGTGCAGCACCGGACCCGGTGCTGGTGCTGGGCCGGATCAGCGATGATCCCAAGGCCCATTACGAGCAGCTGCAACCATTACTGGACTACGTGGTGGCGCGCATGCATGACGTTGGCATCAAGGAGGGGAGGATCCTGATGGCACGCGACCCGCAGCAGATGGCCAGCTATCTGCGGCGGGGCAGGGTCGACTGGGTCACGGAAACCTCCGGTACGGCGGTGGCGCTTGGCCAGCGCAGTGGCGCCCGTCCACTGCTGCTGACCGAGCGCAACGGCGTGCGTGATTACCAGACGGTGTTCTTCGTGCGCCGCGACAGCCCGATCCAGCGCGTGCAGGATCTGCGGGGCCATCGCCTGGCCCTGCAGAACACGGCGTCCACCAGTGCCTATCTGGTGCCGGTGATGACGTTGCTGCAGGAGGGCCTGTCGCCCCAGATCCTGGCCGGTGCATGGGACATGCCGGGCCGGGATAGTGTGGGTTACGTGTTTGCACGCAGCGAGCTGAACATCGCGACGTTCGTGCACAAGGGGGTGGTTGACGTGGGGGCGGTGAGCAGCGTGGACTGGAACGACGAGCGGCGGATGCCGGCAGCGTTCCGGCGCGACTTCCGCGAGCTGCTGCGCACCGAGCCCTACCCGCGTGCGGTGGAGATGGTCCGCGCCGACCTTGATCCACGCGTGCGCGATCGCCTGCAGGAAGTACTGCTGCAGGCAGCCAGCGACCCGCAGGCACAGGGGGCGCTGCATCGGTTTTTTGGCACTTCCGGGTTCCACCGCGTCGATGCGCATGCGCAGCAGCGGTTGGATGAATTGAAACAAGGATTGACGCGCGTGCGGATGGAAGTGGAATGAAGTGGCTTGGCTCGGGGATGCAGGCCCGGTTCCTGCTCGCGATGGGCGGGGCGATGGTCGTGGTGATCGCGATCCTTGCGGTGTTGTTGGGGCGGCAGGCCGCGATGCAGGGCGAGGTGCGCAACCTCAGCGGCGGCGTCATCCATGAATTGTTCGACCGCAGCGTGCGCAGCCGCGGCGAGGCGATGGCGCGTGAGCTGTCCGACGCGCTGGCCAACCCGTTGTACTACCGTGACCTGGACCAGGTGGGCGTACTGGTGCGCAGTACCGCGCGCCAGCCCGTGGTGCGCTATGTACTGGTGTTCGATGAACGCGGCCGGCTGGTACACGATGGCTCGGTCGAGGTGTCTGGATTCGGTCAGCCGATGGCCGATCCACTGGCACCCAAGGCCGCGGCCGCGCAGATGCTGGTCGTGCAGGAATCGCCGAAGGTGCTCGACAACACCATGCCGATCATGATCGGCAACCAGCGCATTGGCGGCGTCCGGGTCGGCATGGCGCTGGATGAGGTGCAGCAGCGCGAGCAGGCGGCCAACGCCACCCTGGGCGAGCGCCTGCAGCAGGTTGGCAGCCGTCACCTGGGCTGGCTGCTGCTGATGCTGGGCCTGCTGGTGGTGATCGGCGTGGTGGTGATCCTGTACGTGCAGCGCACCCTGGTCGCGCCGATCCGTGATCTTGCCGTCGCCGCCCGCCGCATCGAGGCCGGTGACTACCAGACACCCCTGGCCGAGAACACCCGCGACGACGAGGTCGGCGAACTGGTCCGCGGTTTCGCCCGGATGCGCGATGCGATCGCGCGCCATGACCGCGAAGTGCGGCGCATGGCCTATACCGACGCACTGACCGGGCTGACCAACCGGCTGGCATTCCGCGAGGCGCTTGATCATCGGTTGATGGCGGCCCGTGCCGCCAATCACCGGTTGGGCCTGCTGTTCGCCGATATCGACGATTTCAAGCGGGTCAATGACACCCTTGGCCACGAGGCCGGCGATGAGGCATTGCTGCAGTTCGCCCAGCGTATCGGCCGTGCGGTCACCGAGGCCGGGGGCGATGAAGCCCTGCTGGCCCGCTTCGGCGGCGACGAGTTCGTGATCCTGGTCGGCGATGGTGATGTGGCCGCCAACGCGCGGTTGCTGGCCGAAGTGCTGGTGCGCGAGCTGGGCAAGCCGCTGGTGGTGCAGGGCAGGGAACTGTTCCTGGGCACCTCGATCGGCGTGACCCTGTTCCCCGACGATGCTGCCGATGCGACCACGCTGCTGAAGAACGGCGACATCGCCATGTACCAGGCGAAGATGGCCGGCAAGAACTGCTATCGCTATTACAGCCGGGCGATGGACCATGCGGTCGAGCGTCGCGTGCATATGGAACAGGAGCTGCGCGGCGCCTGGGAGCGCGGTGAGCTGCGCCTGGCCTACCAGCCGATCTTCCGCATGCGCGACCGCCGCATGGTCGGCGTTGAAGTACTGCTGCGCTGGCAGCATCCGACCCTGGGCACGATCCCGCCCTCGGTGTTCATCGAGGTGGCCGAGCAGAGTGGCCTGATCGAGATCATCGGCCCGAAGGTGCTGCGTGCGGCCTGCATGGAGGCCGCGCAGTGGCCGCGCGGGGCGGCCGGCGATGATCTGTTCGTGTCGGTCAACGTGTCACCGCGGCAGCTGCGTGGCGGCGAGCTGCCGGCACTGGTCGCGCAGTGCCTGCATGAGTCCGGGCTGCCGGCGTCGCGCCTGCACCTGGAGCTGACCGAAACCGCCGTGATCGGCGACGAGATGGTTGCCGCGCAGCTGCTGGACAAGCTGCACCGCACCGGCGTGAAGGTGTGGCTGGACGATTTCGGTACGGGCTTCTCCGGGCTCAGTCATCTGCGCCAGGTGCCCGTGGACGGCGTGAAGATCGACAAGAGCTTCGTTGCCGACATGCAGCGCGATCCCGACGACCTTGCGCTGACCACGGCGATCATCGCCATGGCCCACGCGCTGGGCATCACCGTGGTGGCCGAGGGCATCGAGCAGCAGGCACAGTTCGAGCTGCTGGCGCAGCGCGGCTGCGACCTTGGCCAGGGCTACTGGCTGAGCCACCCGGTGACCGCCACCGAAGTGGTGCGGATGATCGAATCGGGCGTCTGACCCCAAAAAAGGGGACGGAGGGAATTAAGTCGCTTGTGCATTTGCGACTTAATTCCCTCCGTCCCCTTTTTTGTTACAGCGGGCGCTTGCTTGGGTCGCCGGGCAGTTCGCGCACCAGCTTGGGGATCAGGTAGCCGGACAGGCGTGCGGTCAGGCCGGCAATCAGCGCCTTGGCCTGGGTGTCGTCCACTTCGAAGTGGGCCACGCCCTCGACCCGGTCCAGCTGGTGCAGGTAATAGGGCAGCACGCCAGCAGCAAAGCTGCGCTCGCTCAGGTCCTGCAGGGCCTGCACGCTGTCGTTGACCCCGCGCAGCAACACCGCCTGGTTCAGCAGTTGCGCACCGGTGCCACGCAGGCGCGCCATGGCCGCGTCCACGCTGGCGTCGAATTCATTGGCATGGTTGGCGTGGACCACGATTGCCAGTGGCCAGGGCAGGCTGCCCAGCCAGGAGACCAGTTCATCGTCCACGCGTTCCGGCAGCACGATCGGCAGCCGGGTATGGATGCGCAGGCGGCGGATGTGCGGTATCTGGCGCAGGGCGTCGGTCAGTTCCACCAGTTTGTGCGTGGCCAGCGACAGCGGGTCACCGCCGGACAGGATCACCTCGTCGATGTCCGGGTCGGCCGCGATGGCGGCTACTGCCTCCTGCCAGCCGCCCTTGGCGGCGTTCTCCGCGCCATAGTCGAAGTGGCGGCGGAAACAGTAGCGGCAGTTGATCGCGCAGCTGCCGGTGGCGACCAGCAGGGCGCGGCCACGGTACTTCTGGATGACGCCGGTGGCCTTCTTGGCGGCGCCATCGCCCACCGCATCGAAGCTGAACCCGGGCGCCGGGTGCATTTCCGCCTCGATCGGCAGCACCTGGCGCAGCAGCGGGTCGGCCGCATCGCCGGGGCGCATGCGGGCCACGAAGCCCTCCGGCACGCGCAGCGCGAACTGGGCCATGGCCGCCTCCGAGACACCCAGCGCGGCCGGGTCCAGCTGCAGCCGGGCCAGCAGGGCGTGCGGGTCGCGCAGCGCCTGGCGCCAGAGCTGCTGCCAGCGCGCGGGCGCACCTGGCGACTGGGGCCGTGGGAAGGCGGAAAGCTGCATGGAGAGGGGGCCTGCGGTTATCATGGGGGCAGAAAAACAGTCGCCCACCGGCATCCGGTGGGCTTTCCATTCTAACGGCTCGCCGCACCCGCGGCGTTTTTGCCACTCAGGAGTTTACGCATGGCCAGCTACGGCATGAACGACGTCAAGAACGGGATGAAGATCCTGGTCAACAACCAACCGGCCGTCATCATCGACACCGAATACGTCAAGCCGGGCAAGGGCCAGGCCTTCACCCGCGTGAAGTACCGCCTGATCAAGGACGGCCGTACCCAGGAAGTCACCATGAAGTCGACCGACTCGCTGGATGCAGCCGACGTCGTCGATACCGACATGAACTTCATGTACAGCGACGGCGAGTACTGGCACTTCATGGACCCGGAATCCTTCGAGCAGGTCCAGGCCACCAAGGCCGGCATGGGCGGCGCCGAGAAGTGGCTGAAGGGCGAAGAGTCCTGCGTGGTCACCCTGTGGAACGGTGAGCCGATCTTCGTGCAGCCGCCGAACTTCGTTGAACTGAAGATCACCGAAACCGATCCGGGCGTCCGTGGCGACACCTCGGGCGGCGGCGGCAAGCCGGCCACCCTGGAAACCGGCGCCGTGGTCCGCGTGCCGCTGTTCGTGAACCAGGAAGAAGTGATCCGCGTCGACACCCGTTCGGGCGAATACTCCGCACGCGTCAAGTAATCCGGCGCAGCCGGATCATGGTAGTGCCGGCCGCTGGCCGGGTACGCGCCATCGCATTCGCGCTGGCGCTCCCATGATCTGCTTCGGCAGATCATGGGCCCCGCTTCACGAGTCTCCAGACCCCGCCGCTTCGCGGCAGCCCCTGACTCAGGGGCGTGTCCCCCAGAAGTATCTCGCCCCACAGCCAGTGAGCCCGCATGAGCGATAGCCCGCACCTCCCCGAAGCCTGCGACCTGCTCATCGAAGCCGGTTACGTCGTTCCGATCGAGCCGCACGCGGTGGTGCTGGAAGACCATGCCGTTGCCGTGCGTGGCAGTGAAATCGTGGCCATCCTGCCGCGTGCCGAGGCGCGCGCGCGGTTCCGCGCCACCCAGGTGGTGAGCCGCCCCGAGGCTGCCCTGATGCCGGGCCTGGTCAATGCGCACACGCACAACCCGATGACGCTGCTGCGCGGCGTCGCCGACGACCTGCCGCTGATGACCTGGCTGCAGCAGCACATCTGGCCGGTGGAAGCGGCGGTGATCGGCCCCGAATTCGTTGCCGACGGCACCACCCTGGCCATCGCCGAGATGCTGCGCGGCGGTACCACCTGTGCCAACGAGAACTACTTCTTCGGCGACGTGCAGGCCGCGGTCTACAAGAAGCACGGTTTCCGCGCGCTGGTGGGCGCGGTCATCATCGATTTCCCCACCGCCTGGGCCAAGACCGATGACGAATACTTCGCCAAGGCCGGTGAACTGCACGACCAGTGGCGCACCGATCCGCTGATCGGCACCGCGTTCGCGCCGCATGCGCCCTACACGGTCAACGATGCCAACTTCGAGCGGGTGCGGATGCTGTCCGACCAGCTCGACATGCAGGTGCACCTGCACACCCACGAGACCGCGCAGGAGATCAACGATTCGATCAAGCTGCACGGCCAGCGCCCGCTGGCGCGGCTGGATCGGCTCGGCCTGGTCAACGACCGCCTGATCGCGGTGCACATGACCCAGCTGACCGATGCGGAAATCCACCTGTGCGCCGAACGTGGCGTCAGCGTGGTGCACTGCCCGGAATCGAACCTGAAGCTGGCCTCCGGTTTCTGCCCGGCCTGCGCCCTGCAGCGCGCCGGCGTGAACCTGGCGATCGGCACCGATGGCTGCGCCAGCAACAACGACCTGGACATGTTCAGCGAGAACCGCACCGCGGCGATCCTGGCCAAGGCCGTGGCCGACGATGCGACCGCGCTCGATGCGGCGACCACGCTGCGCGCCTCCACCCTGGGTGGCGCCCGCGCACTGGGCTTCGGCGACCGCATCGGTTCCATCGAAGTCGGCAAGCAGGCCGATCTGGTCTGCGTCGACCTGTCCGCGCTGGAAACCCAGCCGCTGCACAACGTGCTGTCGCAGCTGGTGTACGCCACCGGCCGCCAGCAGGTCAGCGACGTCTGGATTGCCGGCAAGCCGAAGCTGGTGCAGCGCGAGCTGGTCGGCATGGACCTGCCGGGCATCATCGCCAACGCGCGCCAGTGGCGCGAGCGCATCCGTCATATCCGCGCCTGAACCCCGGCGCCGCAAGGACCCCTCATGACTGCCCCCCACGCTTCCTCCAATTTCGATCAGGCCGAGCTGGACAAGTTCGCCGCGCTGGCCAACCGCTGGTGGGACGCTGACGGCCCGCAGAAGCCGCTGCATGCGCTGAACCCGGTGCGCCTGCAGTACGTGGCCGATCGCGTGCCGCTGCGCGGTGCGCGCGTGCTCGACATCGGTTGTGGTGGCGGCCTGTTGAGTGAAGCGCTGGCCCAGGCCGGTGCTGACGTCACCGCCATCGACCTGGCCCCGGAACTGGTCAAGGTCGCGCGTCTGCATGCGCTGGAAAGCGGCGCCAAGGTCGATTACCGGGTGCAGGCTGCCGAAGATCTGGCAGCCGAGCAGCCGGACAGCTTCGATGTGGTCACCTGCATGGAAATGCTCGAACACGTGCCCGACCCGGGCGCGATCATCGAGGCCTGCAAGCGCCTGCTGAAGCCGGGCGGCCACCTGTTCCTGTCGACCATCAACCGCACCGCCGCCGCCTTCGCGGTGGCGATCGTCGGCGCCGAGTATGTGGCGCGGCTGCTGCCCAAGGGTACCCACCACTACCAGGAATTCATCAAGCCGGCCGAGCTGGCGCGTTGGCTGCGCGAGGCCGACATGCAGCTGGTGGATGTCAGCGGCATGGCCTACGAGCCGTGGCGCAACCATGCCCGCCTGAGCAGCCGTACCGACATCAACTACCTGGCCTACGCGGTCAAGCCGGCATGACCGCGGCACGCTTCCCGCGCGCGGTGCTGTTCGACCTGGATGGCACCCTGCTGGACAGCGCGCCGGACTTCGTCGCCACCTGCGACGCGATGCTGGCCGAGCGTGGACGCGCACCCATCGATCCGGCCGCGCTGCGCCCGGTGGTGTCGAAGGGCTCGCGGGCGATGGTCTCGGCTGCGTTCCCGGAACTGGACGTAGCCGCACGTGACGCGCTGATCCCGGAATTCCTGCAGCGCTACGAAGCATTGATCGGCCAGCACGCGGGGCTGTTCGATGGCGTGGCCGGCATGCTCGCCGCGTTGGACGACGCCGGTACGGTGTGGGGCATTGTCACCAACAAGCCTGAATACCTGGCGCGCTTGATCCTGCCGCAGCACGGCTGGCAGCAGCGCTGTGCGGTACTGGTGGGTGGTGACAGCCTGGCCGAACGCAAGCCGCATCCGCTGCCGCTGCTGCACGCCGCGCAGGCCATCGGCATCGCCGCCGAAGACTGCGTGTACGTGGGCGACGACGAGCGCGACATCATCGCGGCACGTGCCGCCGCCATGCCGTCGGTGGCGGCGCTGTGGGGCTATCGCCTGCACAGCGACGATCCGCTGGCCTGGCAGGCCGACGTGCTGGTCGAGAACGCCGAACTTCTGCAACTGGCCAGCCTCTGGCCGACCCGGCCGGCAGCCCCGGCCCAGCCGTAAGGAATCACGTAGTGAGCAGTACCGCGCTGGACAGTTTCCTCGACAAGTGGCGCAGCCGTTGGCCGGAATGGTCGGTGGCCGCCCCGTTCGTGGCCGAATCGCAACGCGAGCTTGCGGTGGCGTGGTTCGCGCTGCTGCAGGAATTCGACGACATGCTCAACACCAGCGGCGACCCGTTGCCGGCCGACGCCAAGCTGGCGTGGTGGGGCGAGGAGCTGCGCAGCTGGGCCGCGCATCGTTCGCGCCACCCGCTGGGCCGCCTGCTGGAGCCGGTGCGTGCGCCGTGGGCGCAACTGGCCGAAGCGCTGCCCGATCTGGTTGAAGCGCGTACCGTCGCGCTGGATGCAGCCGGTGCCGAGCGTGCGCTGGCCCATTACGCTGAAGCCGTGGCTGCGGTGGAGGCAGCCCTGTTCGCGGACAAGCCGCGCACTGGCGCCGGTCGTGCGGTGCAGCTGCAGACCCTGGCCCAGCGCCTGCAGGATGCCGGCGTAGCCGGTGTGCCGCGCAGCCTGCTGGACGGTGATGCCAGCACGGCCGCACAGCGCTGGGCGCAGCATCTGTTGAAGGGCTGGGGCAGCCGCGTGCCCGGCCCGCGCCCGCGCCGCGTGTGGTCCAGCCTGGCGCGTGCACGCGTTGCCGCGCAGGCGGCAGGCAAGCCGATCGAAGCCACGCCGGTACGCACCCTGCTGCGTGTGTGGTGGGCTGCGCGCGGCTGATCGATTGCCGTGGTAGTGCCGGCCGCTGGCCGACAGCCAGGGCGATGCAGGATTCATGGGGTTGCCGGCCAGCGGCCGGTACGACCGCCCCCTGGCGTCTCAGAATGTCCTGACCTCATTCATTGCAGCGCGCAGCACCTCGCGGTCCAGCGCGATTTCACTTCGCATATCCACTGCATCGACGATGCCCATCCACGCCATGTAGATCTGCTCGCGCTCTTCGGTTTCGATGAAGCCGCTGCGGCGGTCCAGTGCGTTGAAGCCTTCGGTGTAGTTGCGGCCGATCTGCGCCAGCGCTGCGGTCAGTTCTGCAGCAGCGCGGTCATCGGTGGCCAGCTTCAATGCATCCCTACAGGCTTTGCGATATAGCGTGGTTGCCTTCTTCGCCTGCGCAGTGCTGATGTGCGTGCTTCCCTCCCAGTCGCGGAAGGGGTTGTCGAGATTTGCGGCCAGCCATTCGGGCTTGCGCAGCTGGCCCACATCCAGATCCAGGCCTTTTGCCACCTCGCCCTTGTAGGCCTTCCTGATGGCGGTGCCAAGATCGGCCGGTAAGCTGTGCAGCCACAGCCGGCACAAGCGCGGCCAGCATTCCGGTGCCGGAAACACCGAACCAGCAGGCGGAAAGAGATCGCTGCCGCTGAGGGTGTGCAGCTGCTGCAGATCGCCGAGGCACTGCAGCTGATGCAGCAGGCAGGGGGCGCCGTTGATCGCGAGCGATTGCAGTTGCGGGAACTGCTGGGCGATGCGTGCGGCGTCGAGTTCACGTACTTCCCGCAGCTGCAGTTCACCGAGCTGCGTCAGGCCCAGGCCTGGCAGCAGCGGATCGGTACTGATGAGGGTCAGCCAGCGGCCTTCGTCCTCGGCGTGGATGATCAGCGCGGGATCGATGCTGCCGATCAGCGTCAGGCGATCCAGCTGCGGGTTGAGGTGGAGCGAGCGCAGGCCGGTGACATCGATCGTCATCTGCAGGAGCCTGGTTTCTCGCACATCGACGTCGGTCTGCTGCAGGCCACTGATCTGCAAGGTATGGATCAACGGCCGTGTACGCAGCCACGGCAGCAGGCCCGGCACCGGTGTGCCGATCTCCAGCTGCGTGAGCAGCGGCAGGGCATCGAATACAGCCAGTGACGGCGCACGGTTCAGGGTTGCGCTGTCCAGTTGGCGGGTGCAGCGCCGCACCGGAAAGGCATCGCTTTCCAGTACCACGCTCTGGTCTTGCGGCGCGGACATCGCGGCGTGGAAGGCGCGCACGGCATCGGTATCCAGCGCATCCCACTTGCGTTGCCCGACCCATTCGGCGCCATCCGGCCAGCTGCCGTAAGCCTTCGGATGATCGGCGATCAGCGGCTCGCGCCAGCCCACCTGCTGGAAATCGCGCGGGACGCGCTTGCCTACCCAGCGGTGCAGGATCGCGGGCGCCGCACGGAACGGGCTGAAGCGGGCAGGTTGCATGGCTGCAACGGCGGCGGCATCCGGCAGGGCACTGCCCACCCAGTCCAGTGCAAGGACGGCGAAGCTACCGTCCTCCGTATTCTGGTGGGTGAGCTGGTAGGCCACGTAGGCGCCCAGGCGTGCGTTGTGGACGACGTGGATATCACCCGTAGCGGGCATGCAACGTTCCTTGTTTCCATGCGTCGAAACATCACGGTAGCGCCGGCCGCCGGCCGGCATCCAGATTCGCCGCGAAGATCATGGGGTTGCCGGCCAGCGGCCGCCACGACCGTTATTTGCGTTCCAGCACCAGCAGCGGATCGATACGGGTACCGAACCAGTTCATGCCCCAGTGCAGGTGCGGGCCGGTGGCACGACCGGTGGCGCCGACCGCAGCGATCACCTGGCCCTGTTCCACACGGTCGCCAACTTTTACGTCGATGCGCGACAGGTGCAGGAAGTTGGAGCTGACACCGAAACCGTGGTCGAGCAGCAGCGTGCCGCCGGTCAAGTACAGGTCGGGGCCGGCGAAGGTGACGATGCCGGCGGCCGGCGCCTTCACCGGCGTGCCGGTCGGTACCGCGATGTCCATGCCGGAATGACCGGCACCGGGCTGTCCGTTATAGACGCGGGCATTGCCGAAGCGACCACTGATGCGGCCCTGCACCGGCCAGATGAAGGTCTGGGTGAAGTCGGTACGGTCGTCATCGCGGGCACGCGCGGCGGTCACCTGTGCTTGTTCGCGCTTGATCCGCTCGGCAATCGCCGGCGGCGGGTTGACCGTCTTCGGCGGCACGCCGTTGACCCGCTCGGTGGGCCAGTCGCGCGGGGTCACCGCAATGGTCGCGGTCTCGCTGCCACCGTCAGGGCGTTGCACCTGCACGCGCAGCGGACCCTTCTCGTCGCGGCCGATGCCGAACACCACGCTGCCATAGCCGCTCACCCGCAGTTGGCGGCCGGCGTACTGCACGCGGCTGCCGGCGGGTACCTTGCCGATCACCAGTGCGCCCTGCGATGCGCTGGCCGGGAACACCACCCGGCTGTCGATCAGGCTGCCGATGCCGTCCTGTGCCTGCGTCGGCGGTGCGGTGAACAGGGACGCGGCCACCAGCAGCGCCCCGATCAGAAGTGCGGAGCGCATCAGCGGTCGTAGGTCATGCGCTGGCCGGCCGGCTCGCCCACCAGTTTGCTGCCGTCCCACACCAGTTGGCCATTGACCCAGGTGGAGGCCACGCGCGAACGGAAGGTGGTGCCTTCAAACGGCGACCAGCCGCACTTGGACAGCACGTCCTCGCGCTTGACCGTGAACGGAACGTCTTCGACCAGCACCAGGTCGGCGAAGTAACCCTCGCGCAGGAAGCCACGTTCTTCCACGTCGAACAGCTGTGCCGGCGCATGCGCGAACTTCTGCACCACCTGCTCGCGGGTCAGCTTGCCTTCGTGCACGCGCTCCAGCGCGGCCACCAGCGCGTACTGCACCAGCGGCAGGCCCGACGGCGCTTGTGCGTAGGGCTTCTGCTTCTCTTCCCAGGTGTGCGGCGCGTGGTCGGTAGCCAGCACGTCCAGCACGTCGTCGGCCAGCGCGGCGGTGATCGCCTCGCGGTCGGACACTTCCTTGATCGCCGGGTTGCACTTGATCAGGTTGCCCTTGGTCGCATAGTCCGGGCGCGCGAAGTGCAGGAAGTGCACGCAGGTTTCGGCGGTGATCTGCTTGCGGCTGCCGTCGGCGCGGATCAGCGGACCCTTCTCGAACAGCGCCAGCTCATCGGCGGTGGAGATGTGCAGCACATGCAGGCGGGTGCCGTGCTTGCGCGCCAGCGACATCGCCAGGCGGGTCGACTTGATGCAGGCCTCGCGCGAGCGGATGTCCGGATGCATGTCCGGGGTCAGCGCATCGCCGTATTTCTCCTGGAAGGCCTTCAGGTTGGCGTCGATCATCGGCGTGTCTTCGCAGTGCGTGATGATCGGCGTCGGGCATTCGCGGAAGATCGCGTCCAGCGTTTCCGGATTGTCCACCAGCATGTTGCCGGTGGAGGCGCCCATGAACACCTTCACGCCCGGGGCCTTCTTCGGGTCCAGCGCACGGATGGCGTCCAGGTTGTCATTGCTGGCGCCGTGGTAGAAGCCGTAGTTGGCCCAGGCGCGGCCGCGCGCGAGCTCGTATTTGGCTTCCAGGATGGTCGAATCCAGTGTCGGCGGATTGGTGTTGGGCATGTCCATGAAGCTGGTCAGGCCACCGGCCACCGCAGCTGCCGATTCGCTGGCGATGTCGCCCTTGTGGGTCAGGCCCGGTTCGCGGAAGTGCACCTGGTCGTCGATCATGCCCGGAAGCAACCAGCGTCCGGCTGCGTCCACCACCTGCTCGCCGTCGCGCGGCGCCAGCCCGTTGCCGATCTGCGCGATGCGGCCGTTCTCGATGCGCAGGTCGCCGTCGAAGGTGCGGCCTTCGTTGACCATGCGGGCGTTGGTGATGAGGGTGGAGGACATGTCAGTGTTTTCCTGTGCAACGGCAAGAGGGGGCGTTGGGGGACTCGGGCACGGGGTCGAAGCCGCCGGGATGGAACGGGTGGCAGCGGCCCAGCCGGCGCGCAGCCAGCCAGCTTCCGCGCAGCGGGCCGTGCCGCGAGATGGCGTCCATCGCGTATTCAGAACAGCTCGGCACGAAACGGCAGCGTGGCCCCAGCAGGGGGCTGATGAAGCGCTTGTAGAAGCGCAGCAGGGCAATGAGCAGGCGCGAGATCACCCAGTCATCTTATGCCAGTTGGCATGAAGGCCGCATTTGTGCAGGATGGGCCGTTGGTCGCATGTCGCCGATGGCCTGCGACCGGTACCAGCGCCTTCGGGTGCTGGCCAGGTTCCGTACCGCGCAAGGCGGTCCGTGTTCGTCGGACTGCCTCCAAGGGCGCCTTGACTCCAGGACTGAATGGAGCAGGGGGTCGAGGTTGCTGCTGCGGGTCGGGTAGGCTATAAAGGCCCGCTTTCCCGGGCCCCGGGGAATCCAAGGAAGAGCGTTTCGTGGCTGCTAAAAAAACTGCAAAGAAGGCCGCAACGGCCGCCAAGAAAACCGCCAAGCCTGTTGTGAAGAAGTTGGCGGCAAAGCCCGTTGCCAGGAAACCGGCCAGCAAGCCGGCGACCAAGGCAGCGTCCTCGCAACCGGCGGCCAGGAAGGCCACCGCAAAGAAAACGCCGGTCAAGGCAACCAAGCCGGTGGCGAAGAAGGCTGCTGCGCCCGCCAAGGCCAAGCCTGCCGCTGCCAGCAAGAAGGCGCCGGTGGTGAAGAAAGCCGCCAGCAAGGCCGCGCCGGTGAAGAAGGCCGCCGCCAAGCCGGTGGCGAAGAAGGCAGCAGCCAAGCCGGCGCCGAAGGCGGTGGTGAAGAAGGCTGCGGCCAAGCCGGTCGCCAAACCTGCAGCGAAGAAGGTTGCTGCGGCTAAACCGGTGGCCACGCCTGCCGCTGTAAAGAAAGTCACCAAGAATGTTGCCGCGCCGGCCGCAAAGCTGACCCCGGCCCCCGTAGTGAAGTCCGCACCGAAGCCTGCCCCCAAGCCGGCTCCGGCCAAGCCTGTCCCGGCCAAGACCGTGGCAGTGGCAGCAGCCCAACCGGCCCCCAAGCCGGCCCCGGCCGCCGCTCCTGCTGCTTCGAAGGCCCCGCAATCCAAGAATCCCGTGCCCGTTTCGAAATCGCCTGCCAAAACCGCCGTGAAATCCGATTCCGCCCCGAAGACCGTGTCGCGCCCTGTCGGCAAGGTTGCCGTGGCCGTCGCCGCCCGCTCGGCGGCACCGGCCCCGCGCAGCAAGTACAAGGTGGTCGAGTACAAGACCGACGAGGCCACCGGCCGCCCGATCCTGCCGGCTGGCTACAAGCCGTCCTCGGAAGAGGAATACATGAGCCCGCTGCAGCAGGAGTATTTCCGTCAGCGCCTGCAGAACTGGCGCGCGGACCTGGTGGAAGAGTCCAAGCAGACCATCGAGAACCTGCGCGAGGAAGTGCGTGACATCGGCGACGAAGCCGAGCGCGCGACCCGCGAGACCGAGAACTCGCTGGAACTGCGTACCCGTGACCGCTACCGCAAGCTGATCGGCAAGATCGACAGCACCCTGAAGCGCCTGGAAGCCGGCGACTACGGTTACTGCGTCGACACCGGCGAAGAAATCGGCCTGGAGCGCCTGGAAGCGCGCCTCACCGCCGAACGCACCATCGACGCCCAGGAGCGCTGGGAGCACCTGCAGAAGCAGCAGGGCGACTGATTCCTGATCGTTGTCTGGTCATGCGAAAAACCCGGCCTCGGCCGGGTTTTTTGTTGGGCGGCTGGTTGTCCCCTGTAGCGCCGAGCCCATGCTCGGCAGGCACTTCTGTAGAGTCGAGCCATGCTCGACTGGCGCCTCTGGAAAGCAGTCGAGCATGGCTCGACTCTACAGAAAAGAGCGGCGCCGCCGTGATCACTGCAGGTCGCGAAGATTCAGTTTCCGCAACGTCGGGTTCTTCCACGCCGTGATCCCGGCCACGCTCAGCACCGCGAACCCACCCAGCACCACTGCCGGCACCAGGCCGAGCAGCTTTGCCATCGTGCCGGCATAGAACGCGCCCAGTTCGTTGGACGAACTGATGAAAATGCCGTTGATCGACGACACCCGGCCGCGCATTTCTTCCGGTGTGGCCAGCTGCAGGATGGTCGAGCGGATCACCACCGACACGCCGTCGAAGGCCCCATAGAACAGCAGGATCAGCGCGGACAGCCAGAAGTGCTGCGACAGCCCGAAGCTGATCACGCACAGGCCGAAGCCGGCCACCGCGAACAGCAGCACGCGGCCGGCATTGCGGTGCAGCGGGTGGCGCGCCAGCCACAGGCCAACGCAGACCGAGCCCAGCGCCGGCATTGCGCGCAGGATGCCCAGGCCCTCCGGACCGTGGTGCAGGATCTCGTGCAGGAACGCCGGCAGCATCGCCACCACGCCGCCCAGCAGCACCGAGAACATGTCCAGCGCCATCGCCCCGACCATGATCCGGTTGCCGACCACGAAGCGCGCGCCTTCAGCGATGCTCTTGAAAATCGGGGCGGCCGGACCGGTATGCACCGGTTCTTCCACCTTCAGCGTGGCCAGGCAGGCCATCGCCACCAGCGCGAAGCCCGTGGCCACCGCGTAGGACAGGCCCTTGCCGCCGAAGCCGACCAGCACGCCACCCAATGCCGGACCGGCCACCATGCCGGCCTGGAACACCACGGCGCCGAGGCCAGCGCCACGTGCGAACTGGTCACGGGCCAGCACGCGGGCGAACAGTGCGTTGTAGATCGGCGACAGGAAGGCGCGGACCATGCCGGTCAGCGCAATGGCCGCATAGATCGGCCACACGCCTTCGAACGGCAGCCAGCCCTTGGCCACGCCGGTCAACACCAGCGCGGTGGCGATCAACCCGGAGCAGGCGACCATGCCGAGCCGGCGGCGCGGCAGGTGGTCGACCAGATAACCGGCGAACGGTGCGACGCAGAAGAACGGCAGCACCTCGGCCAGGCCAACCAGGCCCAGCGAGAACGGATTGCGGGTGACTTCGTAGATGTGCCAGCCGACGGTGACCGCGACCACCTGGTAGGACAGCATCGCGAAGATGCGGTAGGCCAGCAGCTTGGCGAAACCGGGCCGGGACAGCAGCCCCAGCGCGGTGTCTTCGGCCGTGGCAGGTTCGCTCACGACGGGTCGCGCTGCAGCTGGGCCTGCGCGGTCTCGCGGATGAAGGCCAGCATCGCCGCCACGCCGTTGCTGCGGGTGGGCGAGAGGTGGCGGGCCAGGCCGATGTCCTGGATGTAGCTGGGCTCGGTATCCAGGATCTCCTGCGCCGAGCGCCCGGAGTACACGCGCAGGGCCAGGAAGATCAGGCCGGAGACGATGGCCGAATCACTGATGGCGTGGAAGCGCAGCGACTGCGCATTGCCTTCCGGCACGATCCAGACCATTGACTGGCAGCCGAGCAGGCGGTGCTCTTCGGTCTTCCATTCGTCCGGGAAGGCGGGCAGCTTACGGCCGAGGTCGATCAGATACTGGTAGCGCTCGGACCAGTCGCCGAAGAAGCCGAATTCCTCGGCGATGGCGGTCTGGGCCTCGGCGGCGGTGGGTTCAAGCGGGAACGGGGAGTCGGTCACAACAGTCTCTACAGTGGAGCGTGGCCGGCGGACCGGCCACGGGGCAGGGTGGGTCAGCCGCGCTTGCGCGACCAGCGCACGCCCTGCGGGGTGTCTTCCAGCACGATGCCTTCGGCGGCCAGCTGGTCGCGGATGGCGTCGGAACGGGCGAAGTCGCGTGCCTGCTTGGCGGCGGCACGCTCGTCGATCAGGCCCTGGATGCGGGCATCTTCGCCATCATCGCTGGCCGCGGTGCCGAACCACTGCGCCGGATCGGCCTGCAGCAGGCCCAGGGCCAGGCCGGCACCGAGCAGTTCGCCCTTCAGGCGCGCCTGTTCGGCCGGGTCGGTGGCCCGGCGTGCATCGGCGGCGATGCGGGCCACTTCGGCCAGTGCCTGCGGGGTGTTCAGGTCGTCATCCAGGGTTGCCTCGACCGTGGCCGGGATCGCCACGACCGCCTCGACCGACGCCAGCTCGCGCAGCGTGCCGTACAGGCGGTCCAGGGTGCGCACCGACTGCTCGATGAGGCCATCGGACCAGTCCAGCGGCTGCCGGTAGTGGGCCGACAGCAGGGCCAGGCGCAGCGCTTCCGGCGGGTGCTGGCGGACCAGATCGTGCACGCGTTCGATGTTGCCCAGCGACTTGCTCATCTTGGCGCCGCCGAAGTTGAGCATGCCGTTGTGCAGCCAGAAGCGGGCGAAGATCTTGCCGCCGTGGGCGCATTCGCTCTGCGCAAGCTCGTTCTCGTGGTGCGGGAACTGCAGGTCGACGCCGCCGGCATGGATATCGATGGTCTCGCCCAGGTGGGCGGCGGCCATCGCCGAGCATTCGATATGCCAGCCCGGGCGGCCACGGCCCCAGGGAGACTCCCAGCCAGGGAGGTCATCGCTGGACGGCTTCCACAGCACGAAATCGCCTGGGTCGCGCTTGTACGGGGCCACGTCGACGCGGGCGCCGGCCAGCATCTCTTCCGGGTCGCGGCGCGAGAGCTTGCCGTAGCCTTCGAAGCTGGCCACCGCGAACAGCACGTGGCCTTCGGCGGCGTAGGCATGACCATTGGCGATCAGCTGCTCGATCATGGTGATGATCTGCGGGATGTGCGCGGTCACTTCCGGCTCGATGTCCGGCGGCACCACGCCCAGCGCGGCCATGTCTTCACGGTAGGCGGCGGCGAACCTGTCGGTGATGGTGCTGATCGGCACGCCCTGCTCACGCGCGGCGTTGTTGATCTTGTCGTCCACGTCGGTGATGTTGCGCGCGTAGCGCAGGCCACCGAAACGGCGCCGCAGCAGATCGGCCAGCACCCCGAACACCACTGGGCCACGGGCGTTGCCGATGTGCACGTAGTTGTAGACCGTCGGGCCGCACACATACAGGGTCGGACAGGCCGGGTCGAGCGGGGTGAACGGTTCGAGCTGGCGAGTCAGGTTGTTGTGCAGGCGCAGGGTCATGGGGCTGTGGCTGGGGGACAAGCCTGTGATTTTAGAACGTGTCGGCCCCCTTTTGGGGGCACCGCCTGCCACCGGTGGACGCCGGGTGCAACCAGGGTGGGGTGGGCAGGAGCAGCGTGGACGGGTAATGTTCAGCCCCTTGCGCTCGCCACTGCCTACACTATTGCCGTGTCCTTGCTCCCTTCGCCAATGAAATCCACCGCGTTGCTGACCCTGGCCTGCCTGTCGGCGCTGGCCGCCGTGGCCCAGGCGCAGGAGGCCGAGCCCCGCAACCGGGTGGTGATCGTGGAGAACGTGAAGTTCGATTACGCGCAGGTACTGAACGTCGAACCCGTGTTCCAGACCCTGCGCGCGACCCGTACCGAAGAACACTGCGAGCCGGTCTCGACCCGGACCCTGGCGCCGGTCAATGTCACTGGTGAGGAGCCGGTCGAGGACAAGGGACGGATCAGCCGCTTCTGGGACTCGGTACGCTCGATGTTCAAGCGCAGCGATGAAGAGGTCTCCGAGGATACCGCCGCCGAGTCACCGGCTCCGGCGCCGGCACCGGCCAACAATGGTCCGATGCTGACCCGCGACTGTCGCATCGTGCCGGTGGGACGTGAATTCCGCCGGCCCATCGCCTACGACGTGGACTACGTCTACAAGGGCACCAAGTACCGCTCGCGGCTGCCGGAAGACCCCGGCAACCGGCTCAAGATCCGGGTGTCGATCACCCCCTGGGTCGGCCCCGAGCAGGGCGCCGCCGGCAATCCCTGATTCTGCGACCCCGGCCCCTTGCGTCGGCCCCGGCCGCATGCAAAGATGGTTGACCATGAAGCTCACCGACTTCCAGCACGACAGCAGCGCAGCCCGACAGGCGTCGGGCATGACCTCGCGTGCGCGTCGACCGGAACCCCACATCCTCGCTGGGTAACCGGAGCTTTTTGCTGTTCGTCCGAAAAAAACCCAGCCCGCCGGCTGGGTTTTTTCGTTTCCGCGTCATGAAAGCTGCAACTGCAACCTTTTCGTTCCACCTTTGCTTCCTGTTTTCCCTTCCACCGCGTCGAACCCGGCGCCGCCATGCAAGGAAAGATGATGTCCCCCAAGCACTTCCTGAACACCCAGGACTGGAGCCGCAGCGAGCTCGACGCGCTGCTGACCCAGGCCGCGCTGTTCAAGCGCAACAAGCTCGGCGACCAGCTCAAGGGCAAGTCGATCGCGCTGGTGTTCTTCAATCCGTCCATGCGCACCCGCACCAGCTTTGAACTGGGTGCGTTCCAGCTCGGCGCCCACGCGGTGGTGCTGCAGCCGGGCAAGGATGCGTGGCCGATCGAGTTCAACCTCGGCACGGTGATGGACGGCGATACCGAAGAGCACATCGCCGAAGTGGCCAAGGTGCTGGGCCGTTACTGCGACATCATCGCCGTGCGTGCGTTCCCCAAGTTCATCGACTGGGCCTACGACCGCCAGGACATCGTCCTCAACAGCTTCGCCAAGTACTCGCCGGTGCCGGTCATCAACATGGAGACCATCACCCACCCGTGCCAGGAGCTGGCCCACATCATGGCCCTGCAGGAGCACTTCGGCACCCAGGACCTGCGCGGCAAGAAGTACGTGCTGACCTGGACCTACCACCCCAAGCCGCTGAACACCGCAGTGGCCAATTCGGCGCTGACCATCGCCACCCGCATGGGCATGGACGTGACCCTGCTGTGCCCGACCGCCGACTACATCCTCGACGACCGCTACATGGGCTGGGCCGAGCAGAACGTGGCCGAGAGCGGCGGTTCGCTGAAGATCAGCCATGACATCGACAGCGCCTACGCCGGTGCCGACGTGGTCTACGCCAAGAGCTGGGGCGCGCTGCCGTTCTTCGGCGACTGGGAACCGGAAAAGCCGATCCGCGACCAGTTCAAGCATTTCATCGTGGACGAGCGGAAGATGGCGCTGACCAACAACGGTGTGTTCAGCCACTGCCTGCCGCTGCGCCGCAACGTGAAGGCCACCGACGCGGTGATGGATTCGCCGCAGTGCATCGCCATCAACGAAGCCGAGAACCGCCTGCACGTGCAGAAGGCGATCATGGCGGCGGTTGCCGGGCGCTGAATCAAGCAAGGGGTTAGAGCCGACCGTTGGTCGGCTGCTCCCGCAGCGGCGCATCCAACATTTCAGCCGACCAGCGGTCGGCTCTACCGAATTCCCATCCCCCAAGTGGACCTGATCCCCATGAGCAACAAAGACGTCGTTCTCGCCTTCTCCGGCGGCCTGGATACCAGCTTCTGCGTGCCGTACCTGCAGGAGCGCGGCTACAACGTGCACACCGTGTTCGCCGACACCGGCGGCGTGGATGATGAAGAGCGCGATTTCATCGAGAAGCGCGCCGCCGAACTGGGCGTGGCCAGCCACGTTACCGTCAACGGTGGTCCGGCCATCTGGGAAGGCTTCGTCAAGCCGTTCGTGTGGGCCGGCGAAGGCTACCAGGGCCAGTACCCGCTGCTGGTCTCGGACCGCTACCTGATCGTCGATGCCGCGCTGAAGCGTGCTGCCGAGCTGGGCACCAACATCATCGCCCACGGCTGCACCGGCATGGGCAACGACCAGGTCCGTTTCGACCTGGCCGTGAAGGCCCTGGGTGACTACCAGATCATCGCGCCGATCCGCGAGATCCAGAAGGAACACACCCAGACCCGCGCCTACGAGCAGAAGTACCTGGAAGAGCGCGGCTTCGGCGTGCGCGCCAAGCAGCAGGCCTACACCATCAACGAGAACCTGCTGGGCCTGACCATGTCCGGCGGCGAGATCGACCGTTGGGAAGCCCCGGGCGAGGGCGCGCGTGGCTGGTGCGCACCGCGCAGCGAGTGGCCGGAACAGGCACTGACCGTGACCCTGAAGTTCGTCGAGGGCGAAGCCGTCGAACTGAACGGCAAGGCGCTGGCGGGTGACCAGATCCTGGCCCAGCTCAACAAGCTGTTCGCCCCGTACGGCGTTGGCCGCGGCGTGTACACCGGCGACACCGTGATCGGCCTGAAGGGTCGCATCGTGTTCGAAGCGCCGGGCCTGGTCTCGCTGCTGGCCGCGCACCGCGCGCTTGAAGACGCCGTGCTGACCAAGCAGCAGAACCGCTTCAAGCCGGACGTGGCACGCAAGTGGGTGGAGCTGGTGTACGAAGGCTTCTACCACGACCCGCTGAAGACCGACATCGAGGCCTTCCTGAAGTCCTCGCAGGCCAAGGTCAACGGTGAAGTGGTGCTGGAAACCCGTGGTGGCCGCGTCGACGCGGTGGCCGTGAAGTCGCCGTACCTGCTCAACACCAAGGGCGCCACCTACGCGCAGTCGGCCGACTGGGGCGTGGAAGAGGCTGAGGGCTTCATCAAGCTGTTCGGCATGAGCTCGACGCTCTTTGCTCAAGTCAACCGTGGTTGACTTGAGCACGAGCCCGCGCATTTCACCTTAACCCTGCGCCGTTGGCGCGCCCCCTTCAACAAGAAGGGGGCTCTCCTCCAGATGCGCTCCGGTAGCGCTGGGCCATGCCCGGCGGAATTCCACAGGATTGTTGATTCATGCTTGAACAGACGCTCGATCACCTGCAGGCCCTGGTGTCCTTCGACACCCGTAATCCGCCGCGTGCGATCACCACCGGTGGCATCTTCGATTACCTGCGCGCGAACCTGCCCGGCTTCAACGTCGAGGTGATCGACCATGGCGCCGGTGCGGTCAGCCTGTATGCGGTGCGTGGCACGCCGAAGTACCTGTTCAACGTGCACCTGGATACCGTGCCGGACTCGCCGCACTGGAGTGCCGACCCGCACGTGATGCGCCGCCTGGACGACCGCGTGGTCGGCCTTGGCGTGTGCGACATCAAGGGCGCGGCCGCCGCGCTGGTGGCCGCGGCCAATGCCAGTGATGGCGATGCCGCGTTCCTGTTCTCCAGTGACGAGGAAGCCAACGATCCGCGCTGCATCGCCGCGTTCCTGGCCCGTGGCATTCCGTATGAAGCAGTGCTGGTGGCCGAGCCGACCATGAGCGAAGCCGTACTGGCGCACCGGGGCATCAGCTCGGTGCTGATGCAGTTCGCCGGTCGCGCCGGGCATGCCTCGGGCAAGCAGGATGCGGCCGCCAGCGCACTGCATCAGGCCATGCGCTGGGGCAACCGTGCGCTGGACCATGTGGAATCGCTGGCCTCGGCGCGCTTCGGCGGCCTCACCGGCCTGCGTTTCAACATCGGCCGCGTCGAGGGCGGCATCAAGGCCAACATGATTGCCCCGGCCGCCGAAGTGCGGTTCGGGTTCCGCCCGCTGCCGTCGATGGACATTGATGGCCTGCTGGCGACCTTTGCCGGTTTCGCCGAACCGGAAGCTGCCGTGTTCACCGAGACGTTCCGTGGCCCCAGCCTGCCGGCCGGTGACATCGCCGAAGCCGAGAACCGCCGCCTGCTGGCGCGCGATGTGGCCGACGCACTGGAGCTGCCGATCGGCAACGCGGTGGACTTCTGGACCGAGGCGTCGCTGTTCTCGGCCGGTGGATACACCACGCTGGTGTTCGGCCCGGGAGACATCGCCCAGGCCCATACCGCCGATGAGTTCGTGACGCTGGACCAGCTGCAGCGCTACACCGACGCCGTGCACCGCATCATCGCCGCCGGCGCCTGATCGACCCCACAACGCCGCCGTGCTCCGGCACGGTGGAACTGCAACGCGGCGACCGCCGCCTGTGACGAAACCGAAATGTCTCCTGCCCTCCAGCCCCACCGCCAGACCCGCCAGACCATCGTGCGCCTGCTTTCCAGCATGGCCAGCGCGAAGGAGATCAGCCAGTACCTCAAGCGCTTCTCGCAGCTGGACGCCAAGCGCTTTGCCGTGGTCAAGGTCGGCGGCGCGGTGCTGCGCGACGATCTCGACGCGCTGACCTCTTCGCTGTCGTTCCTGCAGGAAGTCGGCCTGACCCCGATCGTGCTGCACGGCGCCGGCCCGCAGCTGGATGCCGAGCTGTCGGCCGCCGGCATCGAAAAGCAGACCGTCAACGGTCTGCGCGTGACGTCGCCGGAGGCACTGGCGATCGTGCGCCGGGTGTTCCAGCAGTCCAACCTGCGCCTGGTCGAAGCCCTGCAGCAGAACGGCGCGCGTGCCACCTCGATCACCGGTGGCGTGTTCGAGGCGGAGTACCTGGGCGTGGACACCTACGGCCTGGTCGGCGAGGTGAAGAAGGTCAACCTGGCGCCGATCGAGGCCAGCCTGCGCGCCGGCTCGATCCCGGTCATCACCAGCCTGGGCGAAACCGCGGGTGGCCAGATCCTCAACGTCAACGCCGACTTCGCCGCCAACGAGCTGGTGCAGGAGCTGCAGCCGTACAAGATCATTTTCCTGACCGGCACCGGCGGCCTGCTGGACGAGCAGGGCAGCGTGATCGATTCGATCAACCTGTCCACCGAGTACGACCACCTGATCGCGCAGCCGTGGATCCACGGTGGCATGAAGGTGAAGATCGAACAGATCAAGGATCTGCTCGACCGCCTGCCGCTGGAATCGTCGGTGTCCATCACGCGCCCGGCTGACCTGGCCAAGGAACTGTTCACCCACAAGGGCTCGGGCACGCTGGTGCGCAAGGGCGAGAAGGTGCTGCGCGCCACCGCGTGGAACGAGCTGGACCTGCCACGGCTGAAGGGCCTGATCGAATCCAGCTTCGGCCGCACGCTGGTGCCTGACTATTTCCAGAAGACCAAGCTGCTGCGCGCCTATGTCAGCGAGAACTACCGCACCGCGGTGATCCTCACTGACGAAGCCGAGGGCGTGTACCTGGACAAGTTCGCCGTGCTCGATGATGCACAGGGTGAAGGCCTCGGCCGCGCGGTGTGGAACGTGATGCGGGATGAAACGCCGCAGCTGTTCTGGCGTTCGCGCAATGGCAACCCGATCAATCACTTCTACTATGCTGAATCCGATGGCTGCTACAAGCAGGGCCATTGGAAGGTGTTCTGGTACGGCGCCGATGGCATCGACCGGATCAGCACCTATGTCGACCACTGCGCCCAGCGCGCACCGAGCCTGCAGGGCTGAATGATGGACCATTCCGATCACTGGACTACGATTCCCACCCTGCGCGGCCAGCACGTGACACTGCAGCCGCTGCAGCCCGAGCATGTGCCTGGCCTGCGCGCCGCCGTGGAGGGCAGCGGCCTGGACCAGCTCTGGTACACCCAGGTGCCTTCGCCGGAGCGGGTCGAGCACTATGTGCAGGCCGCGCTGCAGGCACAGGCAGAAGGCAAGGTGCTGCCGTTCGTGATCCTCGATGCGGCGGGTGACATCGTGGGTACCACCCGCTTCTACGACCTGGATGCCGGCGTGCCCAAGCTCAGCCTGGGCTACACCTGGTATGCACCGCGCGTGCAGCGTACTGGCGTCAACACCGAAACCAAGCTGTTGCTGCTGCAGCACGCCTTCGAAACCATGGGCTGCATCAGCCTGGTGCTGGAAACCAGCTGGTTCAACTTCACCTCGCGCACCGCCATCGCCCGCCTCGGCGCCAAGCAGGACGGCGTGCTGCGCAACCACAAGCGGCACGCCGACGGCACGCCGCGCGACACCGTCATCTTCTCCATCATCGATACGGAATGGCAGGGCGTGAAGCGCCACCTGCAGTACCGCCTGGACAGCCACGCATGAACGATTCGACTTTCACCCTGGGCATCGTCGGCGCCCGTGGCCATACCGGCGCCGAGCTGATCAAGCTGGTGGCCGCACACCCGCGGCTGAAGCTGGCCTTCGTGTCCTCGCGCGAACGCGCCGGGCAGCGCCTGTCCGACCACCATCCGGAATTCCAGGGCGAGCTGCAGTACGAGAACCTGGACGCCGACGCGGTGGCCGCCAAGGGAGTGGACGCGGTGATCCTGGCCCTGCCCAACGGCCTGGCCGCACCGTTCGTGGCCGCACTGGAAGCGGCGAAGCCGGACACCGTCATCGTCGACCTGTCGGCCGACTACCGCTTCGACAACAGCTGGTACTACGGCCTGCCGGAGCTGACCCGCGGCCGCTACAACGGCCAGAAGCACATCAGCAACCCGGGCTGCTATGCCACGGCGATGCAGCTGGCAGTGCATCCGCTGCTGGACCTGCTGGCCGGCCCGCCGCAGTGCTTCGGTGTGTCCGGCTATTCCGGCGCCGGCACCACGCCGTCGGACAAGAACAACGTCGAACTGCTCGCCGACAACCTGATGCCGTATGCGCTGACCAACCACGTGCACGAGCGTGAAGTGTCGGTCCAGCTGGGCGTTGCGGTTGAATTCATGCCGCATGTCGCGCCGCATTTCCGGGGCATCACGCTCACCGCCAACCTGTGGCTGAACCGCGTGCAGACCCGCGAACAGATCGTCGAGCGCTTCCAGCAGGCCTATGCGGGCGAACCGCTGATCGAGGTAGTGGATGAAGCGCCGTGGGTCAGCCGCATCGCCGGCCGCCACGGTGCGCAGGTCGGTGGCTTCACCCTGGCCCCGGGCGGCAAGCGGGTGGTGGTGGTGGCGACCCTGGACAACCTGCTCAAGGGCGCGGCCACCCAGGCCATGCAGAACCTCAACCTCGCGCTGGGCATCGACGAACTGACGTCGATCCCGCACTGAACACGTATTCCGGAGCCCCCATGGCAGACCTTCTTTGGCAGAAGCCCGGCGTCGCCGTCGACGCCCAGATCCAGACCTTCCTCGCCGGCGATGACGTGATCCTCGATCGCGAATTCTTCCTGCACGACATCGCCGCCAGCGCCGCGCATGCACAGGGCCTGCAGCACATCGGCATCCTCAGCGCCGATGAGCTGGCGGGCCTGCTGCGCGAGCTCGACGTGCTGGCGCAGGACTTCCGTGAAGGCCGCTTCGTGCTGGACACGCAGTACGAAGATGGTCACTCGGCGATCGAAGCGCGCCTGACCGAACGCCTTGGCGATGCCGGCCGCAAGATCCACACCGGCCGCAGCCGCAATGACCAGATCCTGGTTGCCACCCGCCTGTGGCTGAAGGAGAAGCTGCTGCGTGTGGCCCAGCTCAGCGCCGAGGTTGCCAAGGTCGCGCTGGACCGTGCGCAGGCCGAGAAGGATCTGCCGATCCCCGGCTACACCCACATCCAGCGTGCCGTGGTGTCCTCGGCCGGCATGTGGTGGGCCGGCTGGGCCGAGGCCTTCATCGACAACGCCATCCGCGCGCGCGACACCCATGCGCTGGTCGACGCCAATCCGCTTGGCACGGCTGCCGGCTACGGTGTGAACCTGCCGCTGGACCGTGAGCACACCACGGCCGCGCTCGGTTTCGCCCGCATGCAGATCTCGCCGATCTACGCGCAGCTGTCGCGCGGCAAGTTCGAACTGGCCGCGCTGGAAGCGCTGGGCGGCGCCACGCTGGACCTGCGCCGCATTGCCTGGGACCTGTCGCTGTTCACCAGCGCCGAGTTCGGCTTCGTCGCGCTGCCGGCGCAGTACACCACCGGCAGTTCGATCATGCCCAACAAGCGCAATCCGGACGTGATCGAGCTGATGCGCGCGACCCACGCCAGCGTCGCCGCCGCGCGTACCGAGATCGAGCAGCTGCTGTCGCTGCCGTCGGGCTATCACCGCGACCTGCAGTCGTCCAAGGGCGCCATCTTCCACGGCTTCGGTCGCGGCCTGTCGGCGCTGGAACTGCTGCCGGCGCTGCTGGCCAACCTGGAATGGCGCGACGACAAGGTTCGCGCGGCAATCGACTCGGGCATGTACGCCACCGATGTGGCGGTGGAAGCGGCCGTGGCCGGTGTGCCGTTCCGCGAGGCCTACAAGGCTGCTGCCGCCGGTGCCGACAGCGCAGGGCAGGGGCGTACCCCGGAAGGCAGCCTGGCCGCACGCGTATCGCCGGGTTCGGCCGCCGACCTGCGCCTGGACGAACTGCACGCGCGCTGGCAGGCGCTGTCCTGATGGCCGGCACCGTCTACCTGGTGCTGGCCATGCGCCGGCCCGATTTCACCGCTGCCGCCGTGCAGCCGCACCGTGACTTTCTCGATGCGTTGCAGGCACAGGGCAAGCTGCAGCTGACCGGCGGTTTTGCCGATGGCAGCGGTGGCGCCTATGTGCTGTGCAACGTGGACAGCCTGGCGCAGGCGCAGGCCATCGTCGCCACCGATCCGCTGGTGACGATGCAGGCCTCCGCGCTGACCGTGCACGAATGGAACACCCGCTGAGAGCCTGACCGATGATCCAGCACGCTGCCCACGTCGCCTCGCCGTTCCCCGAACAAGCGCTGCCGCCGTGGCGGCGTGCAGTGCTGAAGGTCGGCAGCAGCCTGCTGGCGGCCGATGGGGGCGGCCTGTCGCCACGCCACGCGCTGGGCCTGGCCCAGTTTGTTTCCGCCAACGTCCTGGCCGGGCGCGAGGTGGTGATCGTCTCCTCCGGTGCGGTTGCGGCGGGGCGCGCGATCCTGCCGCGGGCCGATGAACCCGGTGCGGCGATGGCGGCGCGGCAGGCCCTGGCCGCGCTCGGCCAGGCCCAGCTGATCGGGCTCTGGCAGCGCTTCTTCGAGCGCCCGGTGGCGCAGGTGCTGCTGACCCACGACGACCTGCGCAACCGCCGCCGCTACCTCAATGCACGGGCCACCCTCAACGAGCTGCTGCGGCTGGGCGCGCTGCCGGTGGTCAACGAGAACGACACGGTATCGGTGGACGAACTCAAGCTCGGCGACAACGACAATCTGGCCGCAACGGTGGCGGCGCTGGTAGATGCCGATGCGCTGTTCATCGCCACCGACATCGATGGCCTGTACAGCGCCGATCCGCGCACGGTGACCGATGCACGGCCGATGCATGACGTGCCGGAACTGAGCGACGGGGTGCTGGCAATGGCAGGCGGTGCGGGCTCGCGTGCCGGTACCGGCGGCATGCGCACCAAGCTGGAAGCGGCGGCCAAGGCCGGTCGTCTCGGCATCGAGACCTATCTGTTCAATGGCCGCAGCAGTGACGTGGTGCGCGCACTGGCGCAGGACCGCCTGTTCGGCACCCGCATCCACGCCGCGCGCAGCCGTGAGGCCGCACGCAAGCACTGGCTGCGGCACGCGCCGCTGGCCGAGGGCGCGATCATCGTCGATGCGGGCGCGGCGCAGGCCATGCGTGAGAAAGGCGCTTCGTTGCTGCCCGGTGGCATCACCGGTGCGGAGGGCGCGTTCCGGCGTGGCGATATGGTGCAGGTGTGCTGGAATGCACCACAGGGCCGTGTCTGCGTTGCGCGCGGGGTCAGTCAGTATGCGGCCGACGATGTACGCCGCATCGCCGGTCGCCACACCCGCGATATCCAGGCCATGCTCGGCTACAACTACGGTGGCGCTGTCGTCCACCGCGACGATCTGGTGCTGCCATGACCCGTTTGAAGGACACCCCAATGAGCGAAATCGAAGCGCAGGCGCGTGCCTGTCGTGATGCGGCCCAGGTGGTTGCCGGCCTCGACAGTGAGGCCCGCCGCACGCTGCTGCTGGCGATGGCACAGGCGCTGGAAGTGAATGCCGGGCTGATCCTGGCCGGTAATGCACGTGACCTCGCCGCCGCGCGCGACAAGGGCGTTGGCAGTGCCATGCTCGACCGCCTGGCGCTGGACCCGCCGCGCCTGTTTGCGATGGCCGAAGCCGTGCGTGAGGTCGCTGCGCTTCCCGATCCGGTTGGCCAGGTCACCCGCGACGATGTTCGCCCGAACGGCATCCGTGTGCAGAAGGTGCGCGTGCCGCTGGGCGTGATCGCGATGATCTACGAGGCACGTCCGAACGTGACTGCCGAAGCCGCGGCGCTGTGCCTGAAGGCCGGCAATGGTGTGGTCCTGCGTGGCGGCTCCGAAGCGATCCATTCCAACACCGCCATCGCCCAGGCACTGGCCGGTGCATTGACCGCCCATGGTGTGCCTCCGGCGGCGGTGACCGTGCTGACCGACCTGCGTCGCGAAGCGATGCTGGAACTGCTGCAGCTGCATGAGCTGATCGATCTGGCCATTCCGCGCGGTGGCGAAGGCCTGATCCGCTTCGTTGCCGAACATGCGCGGGTGCCGGTGATCAAGCATTACAAGGGCGTGTGCCATCTGTTCGTGGATGCCAGCGCCGACCTCGGCAAGGCCATTGACCTGCTGGTGGATGGCAAGTGCAGCCGCCCTGCAGCCTGCAACTCGCTGGAAACGCTGCTGGTGCATCGTGCCGTGGCCGATACGTTCCTGCCGCGCGTGGCACAGGCACTTGGCGAGCGCGGCGTGCAGCTGCGCGCCGATGCGCTGGCGCAGCCGCTGCTGCCGGGCAGTACGCTGGCCACCGAAGACGACTACGCCGCCGAGTTCCTTGATCTGGTGCTGGCGGTGTGCGTGGTTGAAGACCTCGACGCGGCCATCGCGCACATCCGTGCCTACACCTCCGACCATACCGAAGTGATCGCCACCGAAGACGCCGGCCATGCCGAGCGCTTCGTCACTGCGCTGCGCTCGGCGGTGGTGATGGTCAATGCGTCCTCGCGTTTCTCCGACGGCGGCCAGCTGGGCCTGGGCAGCGAGATCGGCATCTCCACCACGCGCCTGCACGCGTACGGCCCGATGGGGCTGGAGGCACTCACCGTCGAACGATTTGTCGTGCGCGGTGAAGGGCAGACCCGCAAGTAGATCCACGCCATGCGTGGATGCTCTTCGCGGTAGCCCCCGGTGCCGACCAAGGTCGGCACCCACCAGAGAGAACGCCGACCAAGGTCGGCATCTACCAAAGCAAGTGCCGACCAGGGTCGGCACCCAGGGCAATCGAGTTACACAACCTCGCGGCGGATGCCGATCGGCCGCGCGTGATCGTCCATGTGCAGCGTGGCGGCCTTGCAGCCCAGCAGGCGCTCGGCCAGCCCGGTGCTGGCCCCCAGGTCGGCGGCCACTTCGTTGAGGCTGGCCAGCGGCCGCGGCAGGCGCCGGTCGTGGCCGCGGAAGCGCGCGCGGTTGTACTCGGCCCAGCCGATCAGCAGTACGCTGGCGCACAGCAGCATCAGCGGCAACGCCACCAGCACATAGGGGTCGAACTGGCTTTGCCGTTCGTACAGCTGCTGCCAGGCCAGCTGGCCGCCGACCAGCCACGACACCAGGGTGACCAGTGGGGCCCACAGGTAGAAGTAGAACCCCCAGAACGCCAGGGTGACGAAGCCCCAGGCGGTGCGTTGGAAGCGTGGTTGGCGATGCGGCTTGCGGATCATCCGCGAGTCGAAGCGGTTGGACGGGCGTTGTGCGTTCATCGGATCCCCCGATCGGGACTGGTCCAGGTGGCGCGCTTGCTGCGTCGGCGCAGCAGGGTCTTCGGCAGTGCCACCAGGGTGGTGGAAAGGCTGATCAGCCAGTACGCCATCGGGTACCAGATGACCCAGAAGTAGTTGCGTCCAATCTGTGTTTCGTAACGACGGTCGATGATCAGGCTGCTGGCGAACTGCAGCAGGCAGACCAGGGCCAGGATCACGCCATGCCACTCCGGCAGCAGGCTGGCGATATGCAGTTGCGGGGGCAGTTCGATGAACTTGCCCAGCGCCCACAGCACCACGATGAACAACATGGTGTAGGCCCAGATCACGCTGAGCACGTACTCCAGCAGTACGCCCCACATGCGCCGCTCCTTCCAGTGCAGCAGCGAGCGGGCGTGGCGCAGCATCACCTCCACGCCGCCCTGGGCCCAGCGCAGCCGCTGCCGCCACAGTCCCTTCAGGGTTTCCGGCATCAGGATGAAGCATAGTGCGTTGGGTTCGTAGCGGATGTCCCAGTGCGCGCGCTGCAGGCGCCAGCTGATGTCGATGTCTTCGGTCACCATGTCATCGGACCACCAGCCGACCTGGTGCAGGGCGGTGCGGCGGAAGCCGGCGATCACGCCGGAGATGGTGAAGATGCGCCCGTACACCCGCTGCGCGCGCTTGATCATGCCGATGATCGAGGAGAACTCGGCCACCTGCAGGCGTCCGAGCAGGGTGGAGCGGTTGCGGATGCGCGGGTTGCCGGTGACCGCGCCGACCCGGTTGCCGCTGACCAGGTGCCAGATCATCCAGTGCAGCGCGTGTTCTTCCAGCATCGCGTCGCCGTCGATGCACACCAGGTATTCCGAGCATGCGGCGAGCGCCCCCATGCGCAGCGCATTGGCCTTGCCGAGGTTGCGGTCCAGGTGCAGCACGCGCAGCCGTGGGTGCTTTGCCGCCAGGGCGTCCAGCCGCGCACCCGTGTCGTCGCTGCTGCCGTCGTCGATGGCGATCACCTCATAGTCGGCCGGGTAGCGCTGGGCCAGCGCCGCGCCGAGTGTGTCGTCGAGGTTTGCCGACTCGTTGTGGCAGGGAATCAGGAGGCTCGCGAACGGTGGATCGACCATCAGCGGCGGGTCGTTGCGTGGGCGCGAATGGCGCTCGCGCCGGAAGTAGTAATACAGGCCGCCCGACATCCAGAAGAATGCCATCACCATCGGGTAGTAGAAGGCGAACTGGAACAGGACCTGCAGCAACGGATGCATGTCCATGTCACTTCTCCGGGTACGGGAAGTTGCCGGCGGACATTGCCGCGCGGGCATCGCGGGTGGAGGGCTGGTCGGCGATGAAGTCGTCCGGGTACCAGGCGAAGTGGTGCACGCCCTGCGCCTGCAGCTGGCGGATCTGCGCGCGCAGGCGCTCGGCGGGAATCGGTTGCCCGCTGCGCCAATCGACGGTCTGCAGTTCGAACAGGGTGTGCTGCAGCTGTGGGTCATGTGCACGCACCGCGGCCAGCAGCTGGTCGAGCCAGCGCTCCGGATGCTTGCTGCCTTCCATCCACGGCATCGCCATCAGTGCGGTCTGGTCGTAGGCCTTGTTGAACAGGTCCAGGCGCTGCGCGAACCAGGCTTCGCTCTGCGGGCGCAGCACCGGCTCCGCGTACAGGTTGCGCACCGTGGCCAGCTTCGGCCGCCAGCGCTGCGCGCTGTTGCGCAGCGCCAGGGTGAAGTCGATCAACGCCTGCGTGCGTGCGCTGCCCCCATCGCCGGCCGCCAGCGTGGGCAGCTCGGAATCGCGCAGGTACCCATCGTCATGGAACAGCAGGCCCTCGAAGTAGGAGTTGACCGCCAGATCCTCGTAGAGGTCGAGCATGACCTGGCGCGCCTGGGGATTGGTGAAGTCCAGCCGGTACATGCCATCGGCATCGCCGTTGCGGATCGCCAGCGCCTTGCGCTGCACCGGGTTGGGCAGCTCGAAGCCGAGTACCGGCAGCCATGCGTAGACCTTCACCCCCGCACGCGATTTCAGCTGCCAGGCGACGCGACTGAACAGGTCCGCGCGCATCGGCAGGTGGCGGTTGGGGAAGTACAGTGCATCGGCGGTGTTGTTGCCGTCCGGATCGGCGAACGCCTGCAGGTAGACGTGCGTCGGTGCGATGCGCTTGACCCGCTCGATCAGTGCATCCAGATTGCGCGCCTGCTGTGCGGGCTCGGGGTCGTAGACATCATCCAGGTCGATCTGCAGGGCACGGATGCCATCGAGTGCGACGTCGCGGCGCAGCTCGTAGGCCAGTCCTTCCACGGTCGGGTTGTCGCTGACCAGGAAGCGCGCCAGGCCATGCAGGTCGCTGGCCACCGGCGTGCTGCGGCCCTCCAGATCGAAGGACACCGGCATGCCCAGCTGCTCGGCGATGTCGTTGCTCAACTGGTTGTAGGCCGCGTATGGCCAGACGATGGCGCGCGGGCGCACGCCCAGATGCTGCTCGATGCGTTGCACGCTGCGCGAGAGATCGGCGCGCAGGCGTTGCGCGTACTGCGCCTCGCTCTCATAGCTGCGCGTGGCGGGGTTGTAAACGCGGGTCACGACAGCCGGGGTGGAGTTCCCCTGTGGGTTGGCGAGCACCCCGTGGTGCAGGTCGTCGGTATGGCTGGCCACTTCGATCAGGCCGCTGTCGTGCATCTGCTTCAGCTGTGCCCAGGTGATGAAGTCGTCGCGGCCGAACGGCCGGTAGCCATAGTCGATGGTGCGGCCAGGTGCCATGTCCACGTAGTCGGTGATCACCGCCACCAGCGCCGGATAGCGGTAAGCCTGCAGCAACGGGAAGGCCTTGTCGTAGACGCTGCGCAGGCCGTCATCGAAGGTCAGCAGTACCGGTTTCGGTGGCAGCGTGGCGCGTCCCCGGGAGGCGTCGATCACCTGCGACAGCGACACCGGGTGGTAACCGTGTGCCCCCAGCCAGTCCAGATGGGCGGCGAAGTTCTGCGTGCTCACCGCATAGGTATCGGCATCCCCCTTGGCTGCGACCTGGTCGCGGATGTCGTGGTAGCTGAGGATCAGCAGGCCGTTGTCGATCGCATCGAGATGCAGGGCCTGCTGCGCGAAGGCCGGCGGCGCAGCCGACAGCAGCAGGAGCACGATCAGGCGCAGGATGCGGGTCATGTCAGTCTCCCCAGCGCAGTGCGGCTTCGAAGCCGATATGACGCTCGCGGTGGCCGTCGTAGACCGGCCGCGACCAGCGCACGCCATACTCGAACACGCGGCCCTGGCCGATCTGCCACTCGTGCATGTAGGACACCGACGGCACCAGTGCACTGCCGAAGCCGTCCTGCCAGTAGTCGCCCAGCGAGACCGTCAGCCGGTGCCGGAAATGGCGCTCATAGTGCCGCCACAGCTGCTGGTCGATGCGCAGGCCGATCTCGACCATGCGGTCACGACTGGGGTTGAAGTAGGGTGCATCGTCGCGGCTGCCCCGGCTGGTATAGGCACTGGCGAGGCCATCGATCAGCCACCGTGGGCGTGTCAGCAGCCGCTGCTCGACGCTGGTGCTGAACAGTTCGCGATGGTTGCCATCGTCGTAGCGGAAGCGGCTGGCGCCGAACATCCAGTGCGTGCGTTCGCTGCGCCGGTAGTCGACCTGCGCGCTGACGCTGTCGGCAGTGATGCCGGCCACGCGCCCCTGCATTGATGCATCCGGATCATTGCGTGCGGCGGTCAGTCCGGCATGCCAGTAGTCGTTGAACTGCCAGCCCGCGCCGACGCGCAGGCCGGTATCACCGATGTGGTCGTTGGCGCGCAGCACTGCAGCTTCCGCATCCAGACGGCCGAATCGGTAGCGTACGCCCGCGCCCAGCCACAGCGGGTCGATGCGCCGGTCCTGGAAATCGACCGAGCGCCGGTCGGCGAAGGCGAACAGCCGCCAGCGATCGTCGAGTACGGGTGTCTGGACTTCCATGCCATAGCGGCGGTCGTCGTTGCCCAGTGGCGAGGTGCCACCACCACCGGAACTGCGTCCGATGTCGGTCCATGCCTTCAGCTGCCAGCCGCGGTGCGCGCGCCAGGCCTGGTCCATGCGTTCGACGGCGGGCTGGGTGGGGTAGCGCGCGACCAGATCGTCGTGCAGCGGTCGCGCCAGGTCATCGCGCTGCAGGGCGACGTAGGCTTCCTGCATGCCCAGCCGTGGCTCGATGTCGCGCGGGTCCAGCGCATGCGCCATCTGTTGCCGTTGCAGCGCCCTGCGTGGCCAGCCGCGCATCATGTACACGCTGCCCAGCGCGCTCTGCAGGCCGCCGTTGCCCGGTGCGATGTCGACCATCGATTCCAGATCGCGCTGCGCGGTGGGCAGGTCACCGCTGTAGGCGCGCACCATCGCCAGGTTGAGGTCGGCTTCGTAGCGCGACCAGTTTGGATACGGCGACTTGCCGTTGCTCCAGCGCCAGGCAGGTTCCTTGTCGCGCCACGCCTGCAGCAGGTCGACGGCCTTTTCCTGCTGCTCGCTTTCCAGGTAGGCGTAAGCCAGTTCCGAATGCGAGGCGTCGCGCGTCGGATCGCCTGCGACGGCCGCCTGCAGCACCGGAATGGCTTCTTCCGGATGCAGCGTGCCCATCAGCGAATCGCCGACCGCAGGCAGAACATAGTCGGGCAGGGCATGGCCTTCAGCCTGCAGTGCGCGGGCTTCCTCTCGCACCTGCGCATGGCGGCCCAGCCGGTTGAGCAGGATCAGCCGGTCCATGCGGATGCGCAATGGCGCCTGCACAGGTGGGGTGCCTTCGCTGCCCAGATAGCGCTGCATGCGCGCCAGGGTCGATTCGGCTTCTTCCAGCCGGCTGTCTTCGCTGCTGCTGTAGGCCAGGCTCCAGACCACCAGCTTGGCCAGGTAGTCGCCTTCGATGCGTTGCTTCTGAGCAGCGTCGAACAGTTGCGGGCGCTGCTGGTACAGCTCCCAGGCGCGCCAGGCATTGCCGATGTCGCCCAGGGTCAGGACGCGCAGCTTGAACAGCAGGTCGTCGTTGGGCTGCTGCTGGCTGGCGCGCTCGATCGCGCCGAGCGCATCCAGCCAACGGGCCTGGTCGCGGTAGCGGCCGATCTCGGCCAGGGCCGCCTCGCGGTCAGGCGGGGCAGCGCTGCTGGCCCAGGCCAGGGCGGTACAGGCAAGGCCGACGCAGAGTGCCAGCCGGCGGTGGACAACCATTGGGGACCCCCTTGGCTTCCGAACCAGACAACCTGAAAAATGTGACGCACATCACATGCCAGATTTTGGGATGGCCGTGGCCTGCGTCACTCCCCTCGCGAACTCCCATCCAACAGGGATGGGCGAAACCAGGACAGCGACCTGCAATGTCTTGTCTGAAACGAGAGTCCCCCGCACACCGAGTGGTGGCCTGGGCGGCGCTGCCGCCCCCATGCCCGATGCCGGCACGCGGCAAGGATGGGCATTCGTGGGCACTATCCGCCCGGAATTGTCAGCCCGGCGTCAAAATGCGCAGACGGGCTGACGAGCGGTAGGTGGGGCCGGTTGCGAGGCCCCACGTGGCTTACCAGAGGTCTTCCAGCTTGCGCGGCTTGCAGGCCACCCAGGAGGCGCACAGCATCAGGGTGGCGCAGCCGAACAGGAAGCTGAATGGGATCGTCCAGCCGTCGCTGACGGTGTGCAGCCAGCCGACCAGGAACGGCCCCAGGCAGCTGAAGCTGTAGCCCACGCCCTGCATGAACCCGGACAGCGCGGCCGAGCCGGTGGGGGTGCGGGTGCGCAGGTTGATCAGGGTCAGCGCCAGCGGGAAGGTGGACGGACCGACGCCGAGCAGGCAGGCCCACAGCAGCGGCGCCTTCATCGGGGCCACAAGCAGGCCGGTGAAGGCGATCACGAACGAGAAGAAACCGATCAGCACCAGCGGGAACGGGTTCTGCAGGCGCACCGCCATCGACGGAATGACCAGCGACGGCAGCAGGCCCAGTGCCGAGAACACGGCGACCATCACGCCGCCGAACGCGGGCGTGCCACCGGCCTCGACCACGATGCGCGGCAGCCAGGTGAACATCGAATAGGTCATCAGCGAGGTCATGCCGAACATGAGCGTCATGCTCCAGCCCAGCGACGTGCGCCAGACCTTGCCGTGCGGCTGTGCGGTGGGATCGGTGGCGTCGGCCTGCGGCTTCGGTGCGCGCCTGGCCAGCAGCAGCCACGGCAGGGCGGCGGCCAGCGCCAGCAGCGCCCACATGCCCAGCGACACGCGCCAGCCCGCAGCATTCGCCACCGGCACTGCCAGCAGCGCCGGCAGCATCGTGCCCAGCTGCAGCACGCTGATGTACAGCGTGCTCATGGTGCCAACCTTGTTGGCGAAATAGCGCTTCACCAGCGGCGGCACCACCACGTTGCCGATGCCCATGCCGGCCAGTGCAACCACCGAACCGAGCAGCAGCGTGCCGACGTTGCCGGCGCTGGAACGCAGCAGCAGGCCGGCCATCGCCATCACCATCGCCAGCAGCGTGGTGCGTTCCAGGCCCAGGCGACGCGCCAATGCCGGCGTGGCCACGCCGAACAGCGCGAACGAGGCGGTCGGCAGCATGCCCAGCACGCCGGTCATGGTGGTGCCGAAGCCGAACTGCTGGCCGAGCACGTCCAGCAGCGGGGTGATCGAGGTGACCGCAGTGCGCAGGTTGACCGCTGCCAGCAGGATCGCGGCAAACGCGAGGACACGACCGTGCAGCAGCGACGGCGAATCGGAAGGGGAGGAACTCATCGGTGGTCCTTGCAGGTGTCGCACGCCGCAGCAACGGCATGCAGCGCCGGCATCGGTCTACGCCGAAGCGGCAGGTGGGGGTGGGGGCTGCAGGAGGGCCGGCAGCGCGGCCATTGTACGTGCGCTGCGCGGCAAGGTCCCGTCATGCGGGCGGCCTGGCGCTTGATACAAAAAAACCCGGAGGACAGTGATGTCTTCCAGGCTTCTTGGTGACCACCGAAGTGGTCGGGGAGACAGGATTCGAACCTGCGACCTCTACGTCCCGAACGTAGCGC
>NZ_JAWJTG010000031.1:0-57502 GCF_032911605.1 Stenotrophomonas mexicanensis | reverse complement strand
CACCTGAAGGGACCGGCCGCGCGACTGTCTGCCGTTGTGTTCCAGGGGAGTCATCGTGTCCTTGCATCGTCGTGCCGTTCTTCCGTTGCTGCTTGCCGCCGCCACCGCACTGTCCTCGCCGCAGCCGGCGCAGGCACAGAGCGCGTACTTCTTCCCGCAGGTGACCGGCGCAGCGGCGTTCGATGCAGCGGTGCCCACGCCGGAGCAGTTCCTCGGCTACCCGATCGGCAGCCGTTACACCCGGCACGACCAGCTGGTGGCGTACTTCCAGGAACTGGCGAAACGCTCGGACAAGATCAGCGTGCGCGAGATCGGCCGCAGCTATGAAGGTCGCCCGCTGCTGATCGCCACCGTCACTGCTGCAGGCAACTACGCGCGGCTGGAACAGATCCGCCAGCAGCACGCGACCCTGGCCGATCCGGCGCAGCCGCGCAGCGCCGCCGGTGACAGCCCGGTGGTGGTGTGGCTGGGCTACAGCGTGCATGGCAACGAGACCTCCAGTGCCGAAGCGGCGATGCTGACGGCGTACTACCTGGTGGCCAACCACAGTGCCGAAACCCAGCAGTGGCTGCAGCAGGCGGTGGTGCTGTTCGACCCAGCGCAGAACCCGGACGGCCGTGATCGTGCCGCCAACTGGCACAACGCGTGGGCCTCCGATCCGGCTTCGGCCGACCCGGCCGACAAGGAACACGTCGAGCCGTTCCCGCAGGGCCGCACCAACCACTACTTCACCGATCTCAACCGCGACTGGCTGGCCCTGACCCAGCAGGACTCGCGGCCGAAGGTGGAGGTGTTCCACCAGTGGTACCCGAACGTGCAGATCGATTTCCACGAGATGGGAAAGGACAGCACCTACTACTTCGAACCGTCGCCGAAGAGCATGCACAGCCCGCTGATTCCAGCGGCGTCGTATGAATTCAACAAGACCCTGGCCAAGTACCACGCGCAGGCGTTGGATGCGCTGGGCTCGCTGTACTACACAGGCGAGAACTTCGACAACTTCTCGCCGGTGTACGGCTCGACCTATCCTGATTTCCACGGTGCCGTCGGCGTTACCGTCGAGCAGGCCAGCTCGCGGGGCCGCGTGCAGGAGTCGATGAATGGTCTGCTGACGTTCCCGTTCACCATCCGCAACCAGGTGGCTACCGGGCTGGGCACGGTGCGCGGCGCGGTAGCCGAGCGCAGCGGCCTGTTCGACCTGCAGAAGCAGTTCTTCCAGAGCGCGTTGAAGCAGGCCGCACAGCAGCCGGTGAAGAGCTTCGTATTCGGCGATGCGCATGACCCCGCATTGACCCGTCGTTTGCTGGAACTGTTGCTGCTGCATCGCATCGAGGTGCGCGCGCTGGATCGTGACGTCAGTGTCGATGGTCAGCGCTTCGATGCCGGCAGCGCCTACGTGGTGCCGGTGCAGCAGGCGCAGTTCCGCCTGGTGCATTCGATCTTTGCCGAGACGCCGCCGATCAAGGGCGATGTGTTCTACGGCAGCACCAGCTACGCGATTGCACCGGCCTACGGCGTGGCCTTCGCCGGTAGCCGCAGCCGCATCGACGGCGGCGCACGCGTGGCGGCGCTGCCGGCGGAGCAGGTCGCCGTGCTGGGCGGCCAGGCAGGATTCGCCTACGCGATCGACTGGCGCGACTACAACGCCGGGCGCGCGTTGGCTGCGCTACAGGGCAAGGGCGTGAATGCACGCGCGGCATTCCAGCCGTTCACCACCGCGACGGCGCAGGGCGAGGTCAGCTTCGCCGCCGGCAGCTTGGTGATTCCGGTGGCCGGGCAACCACTGCAGGGCACGGCGTTGCTTGAGGCAGTGACGTCCGCCGCACGCGAGGCAGGCGTGCAGGTGCACGCGCTGTCCAGTGGCCGCAGCCGCGAAGGCATCGACCTCGGCAGTGACGGCGTCAAGGCGCTGCGCAAGCCTGCGGTGGCACTGGTGATGGGCGAGGGCGTGGCCGCCACCGAAATCGGATCGGCGTGGTTCCTGTTGGACCAGCAGCTGCGGTTGCCGGCCAGCAAGCTGGACCCGCAACAGCTGGGCAAAGTGCCGCTGGACCGCTACACCACGATCGTGCTGTCCGGTGGTACCTACACGGGCGTCGATGCCACGGCGGTGGCTGCACTGAAGCGCTGGGTACAGGCCGGTGGCTCGCTGGTGACCTACGGCAGTGCTTCGAAGTGGGCGATCGAACAGAAGCTGGCCGACGGCGAGAAGCTTGGCAAGGAAGAAGAAACCGCTGACGAGAGCCGCCGTGCATTCGGCGACCAGCGTGACATTGCCGCGATCGAGCGGGTCAGCGGCAACATCCTCAGTGCCGACGTGGATACCAGCCATCCGCTGGCGTTTGGCGTGCCACGCCGGCAACTGGCGATCAACAAGGAAAACACGGTAGCGCTGCAGCCGAGCACGAACCCGTTCGCGACGGTGGTGCGCATCGACACGCCGCCGCGGGTGAATGGTTATCTGTCCGAGCGCAACCGCGCGCGGGTGGCAGGCAGCGCGTGGCTGCTGGTGTCGGCGCAAGGGCAGGGCAACGTGGTGCTGTTCGCCGATGATCCGGCGCATCGCAAGTACTGGCACGGGACGGATCGACTGCTGATCAACGCGGTCTTCTTCGGGAATCTGGTGAATCCGAGTAAAGCGCGGGGTTGAGGCTGCATGCGCTTCAGTTGATATATGGGTGGGGAGGCCGGGCGGGCTGCGCAGGACACGCTGTAAATACGTCCGTGTAAGCTCGATCGGCGCATCCATGCGCCTCACGGTCCTGCGCAGCCCGCCCGGCCTCCCCTCGACAGTTTCCTGCGGGCGCGGACGCATCGAACCCCAAGGCGGGAGCAAGGGCAAAAGCAAAAGCAAAGCCAGGAATTGCGACTTCGGCTTTTGCCTTTGAATTTGAATTTGAATTTGAATTTGAATTTGAATTTGAATTTGATCTTTCTTCTCCCGGCTACCCGGCGGGAGAAGAAGGCGCAGGCAATGCTTGAAGCGGATGGGCATGGGGGCAGCGCAGAACCGTTGGCGCCATGGATGGCGCCATCGAGCTTACATGGACGTATTTACAGCGTGTTCTGCGCTGCCCCCATGCTCATCCGCCCTCGGTACTGCCACCGCGTGCTTCATCACCCGGTAGCCAGCAACAAAAAAGGACGGCGCGTCAGCGCCGTCCCTCGACAGCCTCCCGCGCAGCGGGAAGCACAACAGCTGTCAGCTGGGGTCAGCCGGCGCGACCGCCGCCGTTGCCACCCTGGCCGCGGCCACGGCCGCCACCATTGCCGCCACCGCCACGACGCTGGCCCTGACCGGCACCTGCACGCTGCTGGCCATTGCCACCGCCCTCGCGACGGCCGCCACCGGCCTTCTTCGGGCCCGCATGCGCATGGCGCGGCGCATCGCCGTGCGGACGGCGCGCGTGGCTCTTGCGCGGTGCGCGCTCGCCGGTATCGTGCTCGGCTTTGCCCGGCGCACTGTTGCCCCAGCGGATCGGCGTCTGCAGCTCGAAGCCCGGCACATCGCGGATGTCCATGTCGCGGCCCAGCAGGCGCACGATCGCGCGCAGCAGCTTCACTTCATCCTGCGCCACCAGCGAGATCGCCTGGCCGGTTGCGCCGTTGCGGCCGGTGCGGCCGATGCGGTGCACATAATCTTCGGCCACCATCGGCAGGTCGAAGTTGATCACCTTCGGCAGCTCGTTGATGTCGATGCCGCGTGCGGCGATATCGGTGGCCACCAGCACGGTCACGCGGCCGGCCTTGAAGTCGCCCAGCGCACGCAGGCGCTGGCCCTGGCTCTTGTTGCCGTGGATCGCCGCGGTCTTGATGCCCGACTTTTCCAGGAACGTGGCCAGCTTGTCGCTGCCGTGCTTGGTGCGGGCGAACACCAGGGTCTGCTCGCGGCTGTCCTGCGCCAGCAGGTGCAGCAGCAGGTCGCGCTTGCGGCCGGCATCGACCGGGTGCACGCGATGGGTGATGGTTTCGGCCACGGTGTTCTTCGGCGTCACCTGGATCTGTTCCGGGTTGCGCATGAACTCCAGCGCCAGCTGGCGGATGTTGTCCTCGAAGGTAGCCGAGAACAGCAGGGTCTGGCGGTTCTGCTTCGGCAGCTTGGCCAGGATGCGCTTGATCGACGGCAAGAAGCCCATGTCGAGCATGCGGTCGGCTTCGTCCAGCACCAGCAACTCAATGCCGGACAGGTCGATGCTGCGACGCTCGAGGTGGTCGATCAGGCGGCCCGGGCAGGCCACCAGCAGGTCCACGCCACGGCGCAGGATGTCCAGCTGGTTGCCCATGCCGACGCCGCCGTAGATGCAGGCGCTGGGGATGCGCAGGTACTTGCTGTAGCCGCGCAGGCTGTCATGTACCTGAGTGGCCAGCTCGCGGGTCGGGGCCAGGATCAGCGCGCGCGGCTTGCGCGGGCCGCTGCGCACTTCCTGCGAGGCGGTGCCCAGGTGCTGCAGCAGCGGCAGGCCAAAGGCAGCGGTCTTGCCGGTACCGGTCTGTGCACCGGCCAGCAGGTCGCGGCCGGCCAGCGCCAGCGGGATCGCCTGCTGCTGGATCGGGGTCGGGGTTTCATAGCCCTGCTCGGCGAGCGCACGCAGCAGGAAGGGCGCAAGGCCCAGGGATTCAAAAGACATTGAGATTGCTCCAAGTACAAGAAACGCCTGTCCGAACGGACAGACGGGGGCAGATCAAACTGATCGGCTGACTCGGAGCGTTCCCGTGAACCGCGCTGCGAGAATTGGGTGCAGCCGGCACGGAGCGCAGGCTGGAATGCGTGACGAACGGCGTCGGAGTGGGGGCGGGCGAAGAGGGCGGACCCTGGTCGCCGGCGGTCCCGGAGGGAAACGGACGGCCGCTGCAGACCCTGCAAGTCTAAACGATGTTTGAGACTTCACGCAAAAAGGCCTGTTCAGGTAGGGGGGGCTCTATGCAGGGCTGCGCCCTGCACCCGCAGAGGCTGAAGCAACGTCAAAGGCAGGGTTCCTGTGGGTAGGCGGGGTGGGTCCGGTGGCAGGGGACGCTGCAAGTACGTCCATGTAAGCTCGGTCGCCGCATCCATGCGGCTCACGCCCCTGCCACCGGCCCCATCCCGCCTTCGACAGTTTTTCGCGATCTGCGGTAGATCCATGCCATGCGTGGATGCTCCTCGTTCAATTGACGAAATATTCGATCTTGATGGGGATTCATCCACGCATGGCGTGGATCTACTGGCCACCGGCCAACTGTCGAAGGCGGGGTACTGTGGGTTTGCGGGGTGTGAGCGGCATGGGCCCGAGGCATGTCTCGGGCGGGTTGGGCCGGACGCCCAACCCCGGTCTTGCCGTGTGCGCAGGACAGCGCACACGAGCAAGCCGCGACCAAGCCCCCAGGGACGGGTTAACGGCGTCCCCGCAAACCCACAGTGCCCCGCCATCCCACGGAATGCCCGCTGTTGCTGTTGCTTCGGCTGTTGCCCTGGCTTGAAGCAGGTGCAGGGCGCAGCCCTGCCGAACCCCCCACTACGGTAGGGTGGCACGATGCCGCGCTGCAGCTTGGCTAAGTCGCGCATTTGATTACACTTGAAACTTGTTTGCCCACGACTCCGGACACCCACCATGAAGCTTGGTTCTTTGAAGGAAGGCGGCCGCGACGGCACCCTGATCGTCGTCTCGCGTGACCTGCGCCACGGCGTGCGCGCCACCGGCATTGCCGCCACCCTGCAGCAGGCCCTGGAGGACTGGAGCCACATCGCGCCGCGCCTGAACGCCCTGTACGAATCGCTCAACGCGGGCGACGCCGATGGCGTGTTCGACCTGGACCCGCAGGCGCTGGCCGCGCCGATGCCGCGTGCCTATGAGTTCGTCGATGGCAGCGCCTACCTGCCACATGTCGAGCGCGTGCGCCGCGCCCGTGGCGCCGAGGTGCCGGAGAGCTTCTACACCGACCCGCTGATGTACCAGGCGACCAGCGCCGGTTTCCATGGCCCGCGCGACGCGGTCAAGGTGGTCAGCGAGGACTATGGCATCGACCTGGAAGCAGAGATCGTGGTGATCACCGACGACGTGCCGATGGCCGCCACCCCGGAACAGGCCGCAGGCCATATCCAGCTGGTCGGCCTGGTCAACGATGTCTCGCTGCGCAACCTGATTCCGGGCGAGCTGGCCAAGGGCTTCGGCTTCCTGCAGTCCAAGCCGCGCTCGGCGCTGTCGCCGGTGTTCGTCACCCCCGACGAGCTGGGCGCCGCGTGGCAGGACAGCAAGGTGCACCTGCCGCTGCTGACCCACATCAACGGCCAGTGGTTCGGCGCGCCGGAAGCCGGCGTGGACATGCAGTTCAACTTCGCCCAGCTGGTCGCGCATGCGGCCAAGACCCGTCCGCTCAGCGCCGGCACCATCGTCGGCTCCGGCACCATCGCCAACGAGGACACCAGCAAGGGCGCCTCGTGCTTCGCCGAGCAGCGCGTGGTGGAGACACTGCGCGACGGCAAGCCGAGCACGCCGTTCATGTCCTTCGGCGACGTGGTCCGCATCGAGATGCTCGATGCCGCCGGCAACAGCATCTTCGGTGCGATCGAGCAGCGCATCGAACAGGCGACCAGGCCCTGAGCAGAGAGGCGGCGATGGAGATCCCGGTCGACGACGGCATCGTGCTGTACACCTACTGGCGATCCAGCGCCGCCTACCGCGTGCGCATCGGCCTGGAGCTGAAGGGCCTGGCCTGGGAAGGCCGGCCGGTGCACTTGGTGCGCGACGGTGGCGAGCAGCGCCTTGACGCCTATCGCGCGCTCAACCCGCAGCAGCTGGTGCCCACCCTACTGCACGACGGGCATGCGCTGACCCAGTCGCTGGCGATCCTCGAATATCTGGATGAGCGCTTCCCGCAGGTGCCGTTGCTGCCGGCCGATGCCGCCGGCCGTGCGCGGGTGCGCGCGCTGGCCCAGCTGGTGGCCTGCGACATCCACCCAATCAACAACCTGAGGGTGATGCAGTACCTGGAGCGCACCCTGCAGCTGCCAGCCGACGCCCGCACACAGTGGACCCTGCACTGGATCGTCGAGGGTTTCGCTGCCATGGAGGCAATGTTGGCCAACAGCAGCGCGACGGGCACCTTCTGCCACGGTGACCGTCCCGGCCTGGCCGATATCTGTCTGCTGCCGCAGCTGTACAACGCGCATCGCTTCGGCCTGGACCTGACGCCGTACCCGACCCTGCGCCGTATCGAAGCTGCCTGCCAGGCACTGGACGCCTTCGACCGCGCACGCCCGGAAAACCAGCCCGACGCAGGCTGATCGTCGGTCCCTGCCTGTCCTGCCCGCGCATCCCTCTCGATACCGGGGAGGATGCAGCGGCAAACCCGCGCGTAGGTAGAATCGCCATTCCGGCGCGTCGCACACCGCCGGTATAACCGGCGACTGGCAAGGAAAATCAATGAATAGGCTGTTGGCGGTGCTGCCCGCGCTCGTGCAGAGCTGGGGGTTGGGAATGCTGCTGGTCGGCGCACTGGCGGCCTTCACCGTTGGCGTTGGACTGGGTGGCTACGGCGTGCTGGCGGGCTATGTGGCGGTCGTGGTCATGGCAGCCCTGGCTTACAGATCGCGTGTACCGCTGGGCCACGACCGCTGGAACATCCTGATACCGATCCTTGCCTGCTGTGCCACGGGTGTGTGGGGATTCGCGTTCAGCTCGAGCCAGCCGAGTGATTTCGGCGTCTACTACCGCTGTGGTGTCGCCGCAACATCGTCGATGGTGCAGTGGCTGGATAAATGTCAGTCCGCGTACCTTGCCGACAACAGCACCTACTGGCTGCGTTCGTACTTCTATTCCACGCTTGTTGGGCGCATCTTCGGCGAGGGCTACGTGTGGTTCAAGGTCAGCAACATCGGTCTGCACTGCGCGACGCTTTTACTGTGGTACTTCGGCGTCAGGCGAAATCATGGCGGCAGAGCGGCGGCGCTTGCCACGCTCTTGCTCGCACTGTATCCAGAGTATTGGTTCACGACGACCCTGATAACCACGGACAACGCCGCGGTCCTGGCCATCGCCGCATTCCTCCTGCTCATTCCCGGGCTCGAGGGCCGGTGGCCCGTCGCCCTGTTCTCGGCGGTGGCCATTGCCGCCATCGCGTTCCTGGGAAACCAGCTGAGATCGATCGGCACGATCTTCGTCGTTGCATTGCTGCTATGGGCCCTGTGCAGAAGTATTGCGCAGCGACGGTTGGCCTTGGTGACATTGCCGATGGCGTCGATCATCTGCTTGTTCGCGATGACTGCTGCTTTCAACAAGGTAAATCCGACAGGCTTGCCCGATCTGGTCGAGCCGCTGCGCGCGCTTTCCTCCATCGACTTCAGTTCTGACCAGAACTTTGCGGTGAACTACAGGTGGGCAGAGCACTTCTGGACCGCGACGCCAGAATCAGCCCGGTTCGCCAACATGGCCTACAAGGTGTCCACGGAGTTTTCGTCGGGTTTCTGGGATTGGCCCGGCTATCTGTTCAGAAAATCACAGGTTGTTTTTGCAGGTTCCGGCTACTACGGCCTGTCTGCCTTCAACTATCCACCTGGCAACCCGGATTCTCTGAACAATGGCGTGCTCAGTGACATCCCGTTCGATTCCACGCTGTTTCCGTGGCTGGGTCTGGTCGTGTTCGCAGGTCTGAGCTTGTCCGTGGTGGGGGTATTGAAGACGAAGCATGAGGGTCTTTCGCTGGCCTGCCTCATCTTCGTGGGTGCATTCGCACTGATGGTAATCGGTGCGGGTGAGTCTCAGGCCAGGTACAGCGTAGTGATTGCGCCGGCGTTGTCGCTGCTCGCTGCGATGTCTGTGTTCGCCCGTGACAATGCGGATGGCCCCAGGGGCAACGGTCGTCGTTATCTGGTGGGCGGAGTAGGGATCGTTGTCGTCTATCTGCTGGTTACCCTGGTGTCCGCCGTTCTGCCCTCGGCGGCAGACGTCATGAAGGGTGTCAGGCTTCTGCCGGTGGGAGCCAGCGCAACGGGTGCGTGCCAGCGCTCCGATGCCGTCCTGTCGCTGGATGAAAAGCGCGCACGGATCGATTTCAAGGACGGAAGCGCCTGCGCCGTGCTTTCCATTCCTGTCAGATCGGACTCCACGTCGGTTGGATTCTATGTCAGCGGATCGACGTTCCCTTTCAAGTTCGAAGAACGTCCGGAGTCGCCGGTCTCATACACGCTGTACTCCAATGGCGTGGGTATTGCTTCGGGAAGCATGGGGCGGCAGACTGTTCGATGGGTCGAAGCATCCCTTGCCAGCCCGCACGAAGGAGTGGTGTACCTTCGATTGGACAGAACGGCGGAGGCCGGGGCGGACTACGTCGAGGTGACGCTGATCCGGCCATCTGTCCAGTAGATTCCACCGAAGCCCGCAGCGGAAGAGGGTTCGCTACGGAGATGTCAGGCTACAGGCTTCCTGCATTCCCATCCTCGGCGACTTCATGTATCTGCCGCAGGTCATCGCGGAACAGCCGGTAGGCCTCCTCACGCCGGGCGTCGTCGCCTTGCCGCAGCACCCACGCCGGGTGCACGGTCGCATAGCCGCGGGTGCCGTCTTCCAGCGTGTGCCAGCGTCCGCGGTCGCGTGAGAGGTCGAACCCACGACCAAACACCGAGTCTGCCGCTGTCGCGCCGAGGCACACGATCACCTGGGGCCGCACGCGCGCGATCTCACCCATCAGCCAAGGGCGGCAGGCCTGGATGTGCCGGCTTTCCGGTCGCTTGTGCAGTCGCACCTTGCCACGCCGTTCATGATGGAAGTGCTTCACGGCGTTGGTGAGGTACAGCCCCGCGCGATCGATTCCCAATTCGGTCAGCGCACGGTCCAGTAGCTGACCGGCAGGACCCATGAACGGCTGTCCGCGCAGATCCTCGGTGTCGCCAGGTTGTTCCCCGATCAGCATCATGCGGGCGTCTGCAGGCCCCTGTCCGAACACGGTCTGCGTGGACTGCTCCCACAGCGGGCACTGGCGGCAGGTGCTGGCCTGTTCGCGTAGATTCTCCAGACTGCTGGCATCCGCTGCTGGCATCGCAACACCTGCACGCAGGGGGATCCTGCGCTGCGGTGCCTGCGCGGGACGGTCATGCATTTCCTGCACGCGGTCGGCCGCATCGCGCACCAAGCGTGGCAGCAGCTGGGCCTCCGGCAGGTGGCGCCAGTACTTTGCCGGCATCTCCTGCATCATCATGCGTGTATTGAGTCGCGCCGGATTGAAGATGTTGGCGTAGTAGGTCTGCCACAGTGATTCGCGCGCATCCTCGGCCGGGGCATCCTCGCGCCGTGCGCCGGGGCCGAAAGCAAGCGCCTGCCCATCCCATGCGACACTGCGCGAAGGCGTGAGGATCGCCCAGCGCATGCCGGTGAAGCGGCGCGCGAAGAAGGGCGCGACCCGGTCGACAATGTGGTGCTGTGGCTCAAACCAGGCGATGAACGCATCAGGCTGGCCAGGCACCTCGCGGAAGCGCACGAATGCCTTCATCTTGTGCGTGTCACGGCGGACGGCCTGGGCGAGCGCCGTTGCGCGCAGGACATCGGCGTCGGCGGGGTTGCTCAGCACCGAACGCTCGCCATGGACGATGCGCCACAGCAGGCGATACAGCAAGGCCAGTCGCTGGGGGTCGCGATGGCACAGGCAGGTGGCCGCCAGTTCCAGGAAATCGCGGGGCACGTTGGGTGCACTGGCATCAGCCAGCATCGGCGCCCGCTGCACGGCCGGCGCATCCAGCAACGACGTTTCGCTCCCTTCCAGCCAGTCCAGCTGAGGCGGGGCCACGCCTCGCAGCAACGCTTCGCGCGCAGCATCGCGCCAGGCCTGCAGCGACCACTGCGGGTCCACCCGCAGCGACCAGCGCTGCGCGTCAGGCGGCGGGCGGTGCATCAAACAGCGATCCCTGACGAGGCGGTGGGGCCAACTGCGCGCGCAGCGCCGCCGGATCGTCCAGCGATTTGCGTGGATGGTGGTCAGCCAGCTGCACAAACGGAAGCAGTTTGCTCATCGGTGCCTTCAGGCGTGCTACATCGGCAACCCGCAGGCGACCGTGGCGGCGTGCCATCAGCACCCGTTTCACGTTGCGCACGCCCAGCCCGGGTACGCGAAGCAGCATTTCCTTCGGCGCGCGGTTGAGATCCACAGGAAAGCGCTCGGGGTGACGGATCGCCCAAGCCATCTTCGGGTCGATATCCAGGTCGAGCATGCCGTCCTGGGTGGTATCGGTAATCTCATCCACGCCGTACCCGTAGAAGCGCAGCAACCAGTCGGCCTGGTAGAGGCGATGTTCGCGCTGCAGCGGAGGCGGTTGCAGTGGCAGCTGCCGGCTGGCGTCCGGAATCGGGCTGAACGCGGAGTAGTACACCCGGCGCATGCGGTAGTTGCCGTACAGCGCATCGGCGCTGGCCAGGATCTGTTGGTCGTTGGCCCCGTCCGCGCCGACGATCATCTGCGTGCTCTGCCCGGCGGGTGCGAAACGGGGAGGGCGTGGACTGCGGCTGGCCCTCGGCGCCACCGCTGCGGGGGCGTTGCGCGCCTCCTTGGCTTCCTCGATGCGCCAGCGTAGTTCGCCCATCGCGCCGCGTATCGAATGCACCGTCTTCTCCGGCGCCAAGGCGCTCAGGCCGGCTTCGGTCGGCAGTTCCACGTTGATGGACAGGCGGTCGGCATAGCGCCCGGCACTGGCCAGCAGCTCCGGCGAGGCCTCGGGAATGGTCTTGAGGTGGATGTAGCCGGCGTAGCGGTGTTCTTCGCGCAGCTGCCGGGCCACTTCCACCATCTGTTCCATGGTGTAGTCCGCATTGCGGATGATGCCGCTGGACAGGAACAGGCCCTCGATGTAGTTGCGCTTGTAGAAGTCCAGGGTGAGTGTGACCACCTCGTCCACGCTGAAACGTGCACGGGCTACGTTGCTGGAGACCCGGTTCACGCAGTAGGCGCAGTCGTAGACGCAGAAGTTGGTCAGCAGGATTTTCAGCAATGAAACGCAGCGGCCGTCCGGCGTATAGCTGTGGCAGATGCCCATACCCTCAGTGCTGCCGATGCCGCCACTAGCGCGTGAATCGCGCTTGCCCGAGCCGCTGGAGGCGCAGGAGGCGTCGTATTTGGCGGCATCGGCCAGGATGGCCAGCTTGCGGATGGTTTCCATTGAGGAAACCTACGGATGAGGGGTCTCATTGGATGAGATCACCCCTGAACGCTTCAGAAAAAGGGGGCGGAGGGAATTACGTCGTAAGTGCATATACGACTTAATTCCCTCCGTCCCCTTTTTCGTGTGGTCAGAAGCCGTGGGTGATGCTGGGTGCGCCCGCCGAGAAATCCGCATACGGGTCGTGCTCGCCGCTGCTGCCTTCGGACAGGCGGAACTTCAGGGCCAGGCCATCGCGCGAGTCGGCCGCGCGCAGCGCTTCCTCCTGCTCGATGATGCCGGCCTTGGCCAGACGGAACAAGCACTGGTCGAAACTCTCCATGCCTTCCTCCAGCGAGCCTTCCATCGCCGCCTTGATCTCGTGCACCTGGCCGCGACGCAGCAGGTCACGGATCATCGGCGTGTTGATCAGCACCTCGGTGGCCGGCAGGCGACGGCCCTCCTTGTTCTTCACCAGGCGCTGGCTGATCACCGCACGCAGGTTCAGCGCCAGGTTCATCAGCACGTTCTTGTGTGCGCTTTCAGGGAAGAAGTTGAGGATGCGCTCGATGGTCTGGTCGGCGTTGTTGGAGTGCAGGGTGGCCAGGCACAGGTGGCCGGTTTCGGCGAAGGCGATCGCCGCCTCCATCGTTTCCGCATCCAGGATCTCGCCGATCAGGATCACGTCCGGCGCTTCACGCATCGCGTTCTTCAGCGCGTTGTGGAAGGCATGGGTGTCCAGCCCGACCTCGCGCTGGTTGACGATCGACATCTTGTGCTTGTGCAGGTACTCGATCGGGTCCTCGATGGTGAGGATGTGACCGGTGGTGGTGCTGTTGCGGTGGTCGATCATCGACGCCAGCGAGGTGGACTTGCCGGAACCGGTGGACCCCACCACCAGCACCAGCCCGCGCGGGGTCATGATGACGTCCTTCAGCACCTGCGGCAGGTTCAGCTCCTCGATGCTCGGGATGCGGCTGCGGATGGCGCGGATGACCATGCCCACTTCGCCGCGCTGCTTGAACACGTTGACGCGGAAGCGCCCGGCATCGGGCAGGGCGATGGCCATGTTGAGCTCCAGCTCGCGCTCGAACTGCGGCACCTGGCCTTCGTCCATCAGCGAGTAGGCGATCTTCTTGACCATGCCCGGCGGCAGGCCGGTGTTGCCCAGCGGATAGAGCTTCCCCTCGATCTTGATGTAGACCGGTGCTCCGGTGGTCAGGAACATGTCCGAAGCGTTCTTTTCGGTCATCAGCTTCAGGAAGTAGCCGATATCCATTGCGAATTTTCCCCAACGAAACGGCCGACGCCCGTTGCCAGCACGGTGTCGGCTTGACGACAATGGCCGTGAACCGACAACCGGTACGGCCTCCCCAATGAAACGACTTAGCTTCGCACGAATGCGCCATGGCCTGTATGTGATGGCGTTTGCATTCGCACTGTCTGCCCCCGCCTCGGCGCAGGACGGCGCACTGGAACTGGCCCAGGCCCGGCAGGCGGTCGACAAGGCCACCCAGGCCGACGCCGACCAGTACGCCCCGGACCTGATCGGGCTGGCCCGGCAGGGGCTGGAACAGGCCCAGCGTGCTGCCGGCGACCGCCGCGAGCGCAAGAACGCCCCGGCGATCGCCCTGCGCGCCGCTGCCGATGCCGACCTGGCCCGCGCCCGCAGCGAGGAAGCCACCGTCACCGCGCAGCTGCAGCTGCGCCGCAACGAGGTCAACCAGCTGCAACGCCAGCTGTCGACCGGGGAGGACCGCCGGTGAAGCCGATGACTGCCGCAACCCTGGCTGCCCTGCTGACGCTGCCGACCCTGGCCCTGGCCGCCGACAACCCGATGGTGGCGCAACTGAGCCAGCGTCTGATGGCCATCCAGGCCAATCCCGACACGGCTGAGCTGGGCGCCTTCGAGCGCATGCAGGCCCAGCAGGCCATCGCCACCCTGGACAAGGCCAAGCGCCGCGACCAGGAGCTGGCCACTTACCTGGCCGAGCGCCGGGTGGAGATTGCCGAGACTGCCGTGCGTGCCGCATTGGCCGCGCGTGAGGTCGATCGCCTCGAGCGCACCCGCAGTGATCTGCTGATCGAGGCCAGCCGCCGCGATGCCGCCCGTGCCCGCCAGGAGGCCGAGCAGCTGCGCATGCAGGCGCAGATGCAGGCCGAGGAGGCTGAGCGCCTGCGCCAGGCCGCCGAGGCCGAGACCCTGGCCCGCCAGGATGCCGAGAATGCTCTGACCAGCGTGGCCGGCAAGCAGCAGCAGCGCCTCAGCGCCGCCCAGCAGAACGCCGCCAAGCTGGCCCGCGAGGAAGCCGAGCTGGTATCCGGGCAGAAGTTGCCGGGCTCGAAGTTCGATGGCCGTGGCGAAGTCTTCACCTTCAATGGTGACGCATTTGCCGCTGGCGCCTCCAGCCTGTCCGGTGGGGCCCGCAACCAGACCAAGGCACTGGCCGAGTACCTGAACATCGGCAAGAAGGGCCGCCTGCGCATCGAGGCCTATGACAGCGCCAACGGGGTCGGTCAGAAGCGTGCCGAGGCCCTGCGCGATGCCCTGGTCGCGGCGGGTGTCGCGAGCAACCGGATCCAGCTCAGCGGCAAGAAGGCGGCGTCCACCCGGGCACGCTCGGCCGAGGTCATCATCGCCCCGTAATTGCTTGATATTGTTTGTTTTTCGTTGCGATGAGCATTCAGCCTGAACCCCGCCCCGGCGGGGTTCGGTCTTTTTGCCGCAGGGGTCTTGTACCCCGCCTTGAGCAGGCGTAGGGTCAATCGTCCGGGACGCAATGCCGCGGACCGGACGATGGGAGGGCCGGGCCGATGCAAACAGGGCGCGAACCGCAGCAGATCGACGTGCGCAGGCCAGTGCCGCAGGTCGTTGCAGGCATCCAGGTGGCCATCGACCGGCGCTCCTCCATGAACAACGCCCCGTGCCTTGCGGCCGGGGCGTTCGTGTATCTGTCGAAGGAGGTCCATCATGTTTGAAGATCAGCCCCAGAGCGAGATCGACGCCCGTCGCGCGCGTGATCCGGAGTTCAGGGCACTCCATGACCAGCACCGTAAGTTGAACAAGAAGTGCATGGACGCGGAGTTGGGTGTACTCCCGATCGATGATGTCACCCTGGGTCGCATGAAGCGCGAGAAGCTGCTGGCCAAGCAACGACTTCTGCGAATGTACGAAACACCGCTCCCAATGACGTCCCCCACGCTTTGACGCACCCCGTCACGCCCGGAACGGCGTGACCCGGCCATCGATGGCCCCGCCGGGCGCTCCTGCCCCGGCATCGCCGCACCGCCGATGAGGCGGCCGCGCCAAGGCACCACAGGCCGTGGTGCCTTGGCCTGCAGGCACAGCTCACCGATGCGGGCGGTACCGGTCTCCTCGTCGATCCGGGGCCGTCCGCATCTCTTTTTACGGTGGACGGGCTGCGGCCCTGCCGACCTGACTTTCATCGCCATCCGTCGGATAATCATCGGTCCGGCCCTGTGCGGCGCGAACCGAAAGTCCTCCGAATGCCCATTCATTCTTCCGTCCTTGAACTCATCGGCCAGACCCCGATCGTCAAGGCCCAGCGCCTGGACACCGGCGTCTGCGAGCTCTACCTGAAGCTCGAAAGCGCCAACCCGGGCGGATCGATCAAGGATCGCATCGGCCTGTCGATGATCGAGGCGGCGGAGCAGCGCGGCGACCTGAAGCCGGGTGCGACCCTGGTGGAAGGTACCGCCGGCAACACCGGCCTGGGCCTGGCCCTGGTCGCGCAGCAGAAGGGCTACAAGCTGATCCTGGTCGTTCCCGACAAGATGAGCCGCGAGAAGATCTTCAACCTGAAGGCGATGGGCGCCGAAGTACGCTTGACCCGCTCGGACGTGGCCAAGGGCCATCCGGAGTACTACCAGGACCTGGCCAAGACCATCGCCGAGCAGACCCCGGGCGCCTACTTCATCAACCAGTTCGGCAACCCGGACAACCCGGCCGCGCATGAATTCGGTACCGGCCCGGAAATCCTTGAGCAGATGGGCGGCGACCTCGACGCCATCGTGTTCGGCTGCGGCAGCTCCGGCACCATGACCGGCCTGTCGCGCGCCTTCGCCAAGCTGTCGCCGAAGACCGAGCTGGTGCTGGCCGATCCGGTCGGTTCGATCCTGGCCGAGTACATCAACGACGGCAATCTGAACGACAAGTCGGGCAGCTGGCTGGTGGAGGGCATCGGCGAGGACTTCCTGCCGTCGATCTCCGACTTCAGCCGCGTCAAGAAGGCTTATGCCATCAGCGATGCCGAGAGCTTCCACACCGCACGCGAACTGCTGGGCAAGGAAGGCATCCTGGGTGGTTCGTCCACCGGCACCCTGCTGGCCGCCGGCCTGAAGTACTGCAAGGAGCAGACCACGCCGAAGAAGGTGCTGGTGCTGGTGCCGGATACCGGCAACAAGTACCTGTCGAAGATGTACAACGACTACTGGATGCTGGACAACGGTTTCCTGCAGCGCCCGCAGCACGGCGACCTGCGCGACCTGATCCTGCGCCCTTACGGCCAGCGCGACACCGTGGTGATCGGTCCGAACGACCTGCTGACCACTGCCTACCAGCGCATGAAGCTGTACGACGTGTCGCAGCTGCCGGTGATGGACGGCGAGCAGCTGGTCGGCATCGTCGACGAAAGCGACGTGCTGCTGCACGTGTATGGCGATGAGGCACGCTTCCGCGACACCGTCGCCACCGCGATGGTCAGCAAGCTGGACCGGCTGGACGTGAAGTCGCCGATCGAGGCGCTGCTGCCGGTGTTCGACCGCGGCCAGGTGGCGATCATGATGGACGGCGACACTTTCCTGGGCCTGATCACCCGTATCGATCTGCTGAACTATCTGCGCCGTCGCGTGCAGTAAGCCGCTGATCGCCGACGTTCACTGCTGAATCCTGGTTTATCCGCGTCAAAGGTCGTTAAGGCCGCGCTGGTAGACTTCCGCACCTTCGATGGCGCCGTGCGTCGGCGCCCCTCAGGAAAGAACATGTCCAACGCAACTTCCCAGGATCGCGCCCTGGCCCTGGCTACCCTGGCCATCCACGGTGGCCAGTCGCCCGACCCCAGCACCGGCGCGGTGATGCCGCCGATCTACGCCACCTCGACCTACGCCCAGTCCAGCCCGGGCGAGCATCAGGGCTTCGAGTACTCGCGTACCCACAACCCGACCCGCTTCGCCTATGAGCGTTGCGTGGCGTCGCTGGAAGGCGGCACCCGCGGCTTTGCCTTCGCTTCGGGCATGGCGGCCAGCTCGACCGTGATCGAGCTGCTGGACGCCGGCAGCCATGTGGTGGCAATGGACGATATCTACGGCGGCAGCTTCCGTCTGTTCGAGCGCGTGCGTCGCCGCACCGCCGGGCTGGACTTCAGCTTCGTCGACCTGACCGATCTGGCGGCGTTTGAAGCCTCCATCACGCCGAAGACGAAGATGGTGTGGATCGAGACCCCGACCAACCCGATGCTGAAGATCGTCGACATCGCTGCGGTCGCTGCCATCGCCAAGCGCCATGGCCTGATCGTCGTCGTCGACAACACCTTCGCCTCGCCGATGCTGCAGCGTCCGCTGGAACTGGGTGCGGACCTGGTCCTGCATTCGGCCACCAAGTATCTCAATGGCCACTCGGACATGGTCGGCGGCATGGTCGTGGTCGGCGACAACGCCGAACTGGCGGAGCAGATGGCCTTCCTGCAGAACTCGGTGGGTGGTGTGCAGGGCCCGTTCGACAGCTTCCTGGCCCTGCGTGGCCTGAAGACCCTGCCGCTGCGCATGAAGGCGCACTGCGCCAACGCGCTGGCGCTGGCCCAGTGGCTGGAAAAGCACCCGGCGGTGGAGAAGGTGATCTACCCGGGCCTGCCGTCTCACCCGCAGCATGAGCTGGCCGGCAAGCAGATGGCCGGCTACGGCGGCATCGTCTCGATCGTGCTCAAGGGCGGGTTCGAGGCGGCCAAGCGCTTCTGCGAGAAGACCGAACTGTTCACTCTGGCCGAGTCGCTGGGCGGCGTGGAAAGCCTGGTGAACCATCCGGCGGTGATGACGCATGCCTCGATTCCGGTCGCGCGGCGGGAGCAGCTGGGGATCAGTGATGCGCTGGTAAGGCTGAGCGTGGGTGTGGAGGATCTGGGGGATCTGCAGGTGGATCTGGAAAGGGCGCTGCAGTGACCCATGCGCCCGCCACGTCGGAGCGTTCATTGGCCACCCGCGCAAGCCTGGCCTGGGAAATGGCCAAGCGGGATGTATTCGCACGCTACAAGGGCTCGGTGATCGGTCTCGCCTGGTCGTTTTTCTATCCAGTGCTCATGCTGGGCGTGTACACGTTCGTGTTCGGCGTCATTTTCCGCTCGCGCTGGACAGGCACGCACAGTGACGCGCCGTTGACTTCGGAGTTCGCGCTGATCCTGTTCTCGGGACTGGTGGTCTATGGCTTCTTTTCCGAATGCCTGAACAAGGCGCCGGGCCTGATCACGGCCAATGGGCAGTTCGTGAAGAAGGTGGTGTTCCCGTTGGAAGTACTGCCCGTGTCGACCGCGTTGTCCGCGCTGTTCCACATGCTGGTCAGCCTGTTGGTGCTGCTGATCGCCATGCTCCTGCTGAAGGGCAGCGTCCCGGTCACTGCCATCGCCTTCCCGGTCGTGATGATGCCATTGCTGCTGGCGACCCTTGGCTGCACCTGGCTGTTCTCCGCGTTGGGTGTCTATCTGCGCGACCTGGGGCAGATCATGCCGCTGGTCACGACGATGCTGCTGTTCCTGTCACCGGTGTTCTATCCGATTACCGCGGTTCCTGCCTCCTTCCGTCATATCGTCGAGCTGAATCCCATCACAGGCGTCATGGATGGGGTGCGCGATACGCTGATATTCGGCCACTGGCCGGACATGGGGCTTCTGCTGTGGCAGTACCTTGTGGGTCTGCTGATCATGCTGTTTGGGCTGTCCGTGTTCCAGTACGTGCGTAGGGGTTTTGCCGATGTCATCTGACGCGCTGATCAGGGTGGAGGGCTTGGGCAAGCGATATGACATGTTTGCCAAGCCGGTTGACCGGCTGATGCAGTTGATGTCGGATCCGGTGCGTCGCGGCCTAGGCATGGCACCTGCCAAGCACAGCAAGGAAGTCTGGGCATTGCGTGGTGTCAGCTTCGAGGTTCCGCCCGGTGAAGCGCTGGGTGTGATGGGGCGCAACGGCTCGGGCAAGAGCACGATGCTGCAGATGCTGTGCGGCACGCTGACCCCGACCGAGGGGCACGTCCAAGTGCGTGGCCGGATCGCAGCGCTGCTGGAGCTGGGGGCTGGCTTCAACCCGGAGTTCACGGGCCGGGAGAACGTTTTCCTCAATGGTCGCCTTCTCGGCCTGGAAACCGCGGAGATCGAGAGCCGCTTCGACGACATCTGTGCGTTTGCCGACATCGGTGCGTACATCGATGAGCCGACCAAGACCTATTCCAGCGGTATGTTTGTCCGCTTGGCGTTTTCGGTGGCGACGTCCGTGGATGCGGACATCCTCGTGGTTGATGAAGCCCTCGCTGTGGGTGATGCGCGCTTCCAGGCGCGCTGCATGAAGCGTATCCGGGCCATCCAGGACGATGGCGCCTCTGTTCTTTTCGTCAGCCATGACGTGGCGGCCGTGCGCACGCTGTGCCAGCGGGCTCTCTGGCTGGAGCGCGGCGGGATGAAAGAGCTGGGGCCGGTGCTGCAGGTCAGCTCCCGGTACATGGAGTCCATCTTCCAGGATGATCCCGAGGCGCTGCATCCAGCGGTGGGCGTCGATGCGCACGATGAAGAGGGAAGCAGTGCAGGCGGGGACGCTGGCGTGCAGGACACGGCAGCTCCCGACGTACCGACGGTTCACAAGGAAAAGCCCCTGGCGCACTGGGGGCAGCAGATCGGCCTGATCCGCGCCGTGACCCTGGCCGCGGGTGATCAACGCGACTGCGAACTGCTCGAATGGGGCCAGCGCTGCCGCATCGGGATCCGGGTCCTGTTGCCTCCTGATTACGCGCCGGAGTCGTTCCGGGTCGCGTTCTCCATCAAGGATCTGAGAGGACATGACATCGTCGTATCCAGTACCGACGACAGCAGCAGCACGCCGCCGGCGCATTGGTCAGCGGGTGCCGAGGTGGAGATCGAGTTTGCCTTCGAGAACGGATTGGTTGAAGGTAAGTACTTCCTTGTCGCTGCAGTCGAGAAGCGCGCGGGGCCGGTTGTGGAGTACTACGAGTACATCGAAGGCGTGCGGTACTTCTCGGTGATCAGCCCGGTTCGCCACTTCGGCATTTACCAACCCAAAATCGAGCATGTGTTCAAGGAGTTGCTCCGTGTCTGATGACGTAATCAATTCCAAGAATTACTGGAACGGTCGTTTCGGTGAGGATTGGGAAGATCTCGGTGGACGCGAACAGTCACGCTTCTTTGGCGCGCTTGCCGTGCAGATGCTTCCCGCCTGGCTGGTGCGTGCCAGTAGCCAGCGCCGCCTGACCTGGTGCGACTGGGGCTGCGCACTGGGAGACGGTACCCAGGAAGTAGCGCAGAGCATTCCCGGCGCGATGTTCACCGGGGTCGACTTCTCTGCCGTTGCGATTGCCGACGCACAGCAGCGCTTCCCAGGCTTGAGTTTCATCAGCGACGATTGGCTTGCATCCACCGCACAGGCGGATGCGCCCGTCTTCGACGTGGTCTTCAGCTCCAACACGCTGGAACACTTCCACGAACCGTGGAAGGTACTCGGCACGGTTGCTGCGCGCGCCCGGCACTGCATCGTCCTGATGCTGCCCTATCGCGAGCGGCATCGCATTGAAGAGCACCATGCCTCCTTCATGCCGGAGAACATTCCGCAGCAGATCGACGGCAAGGTGCTGGTGCATGCCAGTGCCCGCGATACGCGGAATGATCACCCTTGCTTCTGGCCGGGCGAGCAGGTGCTGCTGGTCTGGGCCGACCCCACCTGGCTGGGTGAGCAGTCACTGACCCTGCAGGATCTGCAGCTGGGTACAGAACCCCCCAGCCCGTTGCGTCCGCTTCTCGCTTCGGCAACGCAGCTTGCGCTGCAGCTCAATGGCGACCTGGGCACGTTGCGCAGTCACGTGCCCGCTGCACCGGAGCAGGTGCAGGCACTGGATCAGCTGCGTGTGGATCTGGACAAGTGGCTGCTGGTGCGCGACCTGACTGCACAGTCCACCGGGCCAGCGTGGAGCCACGAGCAGATGGCACGCGAAGCGCGCGATGCGCGGATCCTGGAGTCTGCGCTGCAGGCGCTGCAGCCCCTGCTGGTCGGCAGCACCTTGCTGGATCGTCTCAACGATGCACATGCTGACCTGGTGCAGGTGAGGAATGTACTGCAGGAGGATCGGAACATTCGAGCCGGCCTGTTGGCTGATACCGAGGCGCTACTCGCACAGGCATCGGCGGCGCGTGTCGAGGCCGATCAGAGCGTGGGTGCGACGCTCCGACTGGGAGCGGAGATCGTCAATCTGGTGGGGGCCCCGGCAGGTGCGAAGCTGGACGCGCTTGCAGGCACGGATGACGAACAGCCGGCCGACGTGCAATTGCAGCGACTGCGGTTGCGCCTGCTGGCCATGGACCAGGAACTGGATGCACTCCACCGGAGCACGTCCTGGCGTATCACCCGGCCGATGCGTGTCATCCGGCGTTTTCTCTCCAGCCCCATGCAGGAGCTTCGAAACATCGGCAAGCATGCCCCGCGCTCGGTGCAGGCAGCCACGCGCTTCGGTATCCGGACGCTGCGCAACGGACGCCTGGATCCGTCGGATCGCGCGCGGCTGGCGCAGATCATCTCGCCTTCTCCGAAGGTGACCGTGGGCGATCCGCTTGGCTTCGTCGATTACTCCCACCTGCCGACCCTCGCTGCCGCCGACGCCAACTCCACTGACGTGTTTGTCTGGGCTGTGATTGACTGGAACTTCCGCGTCCAGCGTCCCCAGCATCTGGCAATGGCGCTGGCTGCCAAGGGGCACCGGGTCTTTTACATATCCAACAATTTCGTCGACGCCTCCGAAGCGGGTTTCAAAGTCGAGCCGTTGGATGACAGCGGTCGCCTGTTCCAGGTGAATCTCAACCTGGCCACTGCGCCGCAGATCTATCACGCAATGCCTGGCAATGAGCAGGTGGCTGCGATCCAGTCCAGTCTGTCTGCGTTGCTGGGATGGACCCGGTCGGTTCGCTGCATGTCGTTCGTGCAGCACCCATACTGGCTGCAGCCGGCGCAGTGCCTTCCTAACGCGAAGCTTGTCTATGACTGCATGGACCACCATGGCGGTTTCGAAGACAACGCTGCCAGCATCATGGAGGGCGAGCGCCAGCTGATCGAGCGGGCGGACCTGCTGGTCGTTACTTCCCAGTGGTTGCACGACGAGCTCAGCCCGCGCGCGCGCAACATCGTGATGGTGCGCAATGCCACCGAGTACGCTCATTTCTGCACTCCGCCGGCCAAGGTCTTCGCCGATGCGAAGGGCCGACGGATCATTGGCTACTACGGTGCCATTGCAGAGTGGTTTGATGCAGAGCTGTTGCGCCGGGTTGCCCTGGACAACCCGGATGCGCTTGTCCTGATGATCGGTCGTGACACGGCCAACGTTGCCGCCAGCCTGCAGGGTATCGACAACGTACGTTTCGTCGGCGAGGTGCCGTATGCCGAACTGCCGTACTGGCTCCATGCATTCGACGTCTGCCTCCTGCCTTTCAAGGTCATTCCCCTGACCCTGGCGACCAACCCGGTCAAGGTGTACGAGTATCTCAGTGCGGGTAAGGCGGTCGTTTCAGTGGATCTGCCGGAGCTGGCCCAGTTTGAAGGGCTGGTGCGCCTGGCAGGTGACCACGAGGGATACCTGGAGCAGGTCCGCCTTGCACTGGCGGAAGCCGATGATGACAGCCTGCTGGCGTCGCGCCAGGCATTCGCGGCCCGGCAGACCTGGCTGCACCGTGCTGAGGCCCTGGATGATGCGCTCTCCTCGATCAGCGAACCGCTGATCAGCATCGTCGTGCTGACCTACAACAACCTGGACTACACCAAGCAGTGCCTGCACAGCCTGGATGTCAACACGGACTATGAGAACGTCGAGATCATTGTCGTTGACAACGCCTCCAGCGATGACAGTCCCGCGTACCTGGCGGAGTGGGAGCAGGGCGCGGCCAACCGGCGCTTCATCGCCAATCAGAGCAACCTTGGTTTCTCGGCAGGCAACAACGTAGGCCTGGATGTTGCCCGGGGCGACTACCTGGTCGTGCTGAACAACGACACCTATGTGACGCCGGGCTGGCTGCGTACCCTGCGTAACCAGCTCCGCCGTCGCGCGGATGCGGGTCTCGTGGGGCCGGTGACCAACAACATCGGCAACGAAGCCAAGATCCAGATCAGCTACGAATCAATGGAACAGATGGTGGAGCTGGCGGGCCGGTACACTCGGGCAAATGCCGGGCGGAGTTTCGAGATCGCGACCAGTGCCTTCTTCTGCGTGATGATTTCGCGGCAGGCCTACACCATGGTTGGCGGCCTGGATGAGCAGTTCGGCGTGGGCTTCTTCGAGGACGACGACTACTGCCGTCGGCTGGAGCAGGCAGGGCTGGTGCGGTTGTGCGCGGAGGACGTGTTCGTGCACCACCATCTTTCCGCCAGTTTCAACAAGCTCAAGGCCGAGGCCAAACAGGCTCTGTTTGAGAAGAACAAGGCGTTGTACGAGGCGAAGTGGGGCAAGTGGTCGCCCCACGGCTATCGGTCGTAACCGGCGTTTCCCGCATCGTTGCGGATAACGGAAAAGGGGCTGCGCATGGCGCAGCCCCTTTTTTTTTCTGCACTTCAGCCGTTGCTGATGGCGTCGGCGATGCGTTGGGCGGCGGTGCCGTCGCCGTAGGGATTGTGACTGCGCGAGAACTGCTGGTAGGCCGTTGGATCATCGATCAGGCGACCTGCCTCGGCCACGATGCGCGCCGCATCGGTACCGACCAGGACTACGGTCCCGGCTTCGACGGCTTCCGGGCGTTCGGTCACATCCCGCATCACCAGCACCGGCTTGCCCAGCGACGGGGCTTCCTCCTGGACACCGCCTGAGTCGGTAATCAGCAGATAGGCCTGGGACATGAGGTACACGAAGGGCAGATAGTCCTGCGGTTCGATCAGGGTGATCGCCGGATGATTGCCGAGGAATCGGTTGACCGGCTCCTGGACATTCGGATTCAGGTGAACCGGGTAGACGATCTGTGTATCGCCGCGGTCTGCAAGGCTGCGAAGTGCCTGGCAGATCTGCTCGAATCCATCACCGAAATTTTCCCGACGGTGGCCGGTGACCAGGATCAGTTTTCTGGAAGGATCCAGGAACGGGAAACGTGCCGCGAGGCTTTCGCGCAGGGCGTCGTCGTGCTCGATGCGGTTCGTCACCTGCAGGAGTGCATCGATGACGGTATTGCCGGTGACCAGGATCCGCCCATCGTCGATGTTCTCGCGACGCAGATTGTCGCGGGCACGCTGGGTGGGTGCAAAGTGCATGGACGTCAACGGAGCGGTCAGGCAGCGATTGGCTTCTTCAGGCCACGGTGCGTAGAGGTCGCCCGTGCGCAGCCCCGCCTCGACATGGCCTACGGGAACCCGGTTGTAGAACGCTGCCAATGCGGAAGCCAGCGTCGTGCTGGTATCGCCATGGACCAGGACCAGATCGGGCTTGCGCCGCGCGATGACGTCGCACATGCCCATCAGAATCTTGCTGAACAGGCCTTGCAGGGTCTGGCCCGGCTCCATCACATCCAGGTCTTCGTCGGGCCGGATCTCGAAAAGCTCGAGCACCTGGTCCAGCATCTGCCTGTGCTGGGCAGTGACCGCAACGATAGGCTCGATGCCGGGCGCATTGCGCAGGGCCTCTACGACGGGGGCCATCTTGATAGCCTCCGGACGCGTACCGAAAACGACCAGTACCTTCTTGCGCGCGTCATTCATCGGTTCTTCTCGCTTTACGGAGCTCATCGCCATCCCAGAAGTTCTTCGATCATGGAATTATCCCAGAACACGCCGGCCTTGTTGGCCCTCGCCGCTGCCGCGTTCAGGCGCACCCAGCGAGGTCGCCGCAGCATGGATAGAATGGCGCTATTTCCGCAGGAGCCGGCATGCGCACCATGAATGGATTGTCGATCGCAGCCATGGTGCTGATGTTGTCTGCGTGCCAGCGTTCCCCGGCAGACGTAACGGCCGTGGCCTACCAGGTGCTGAACGCGCAGGCCGGGGAGGGGTGCGCGGTCTGTCTTGTCCCGGCCCGCACGGCGTGCGGGGACGGGGCGGAGGCGGGAGAGCTGCGTTGGAACCTGCCTGCCGGGCTGGATGCCACCGGGGTGCGCATCCAGTTGCTTCGGACCGATGGAGAACGCACCGATCTCGCAGCCGGCAGTACGGCGGGTGCCGCGTCCTTCACTGAAGTCCTGCATGCAGGAGATCGCATCGAAGTGCTGGACGAAACGACTTCCCAGCAGTTGATGTACATCCAGCCGGCAGTGGATTCAGTCTGCCCGCCAGAAGACTGAATCATTCATTTTTTCGAGGCGTCGTCCGCGGGCGTGACGACTTCCATCGGACCGGTGGGGGCAGCGATCGCCTCCATGGAGTAACGGCTCAGCATCTCGGCCGAGTAGGCGTTGAGATGATGGTCGCGCAGCAGCGTGATCGAGCGGATGCGTTCCCCGTTTTCTGCCTCGCATATGACCAGCGTCGGTGCGCACGCGGCCAGCTTGGCCTGGGGATTGGAACCCAGCAGGATCATCTGTCGTCCGAGGTTGTTGCCGTACACCTGCACGTAGGGAGCGTCACTCCAGGTCGCTCTGCTGAGAGGCAGCTGGGCGGCGATCAGCGCAAGCAGGCCGATCGAGACGAGGCCTTTCTGCACAAGGCCCCATGTGCGCCAGTTGCTGCCGGCCGACAGAAGTGCGATGGCGACCGTGCCCAGCTGGTACAGCATCAGGTAGCGTTGCTGGGAGGCGTAGCCGGGCCCGAACATGGACACGCGCGTGATGATGATGCCTGCCACTGCACCGTAGCAGAACAGCATCAGCACGACGGCCAGGAACTGGGTGCTGTTCCATCGATCACGGACGGCGCGCCACCAGAACCATGCATGCGAAGCGATGACCACGGCACCGAGCACCAGGTGCAACAACTCGCCGCGGCCGGGGAAGTGCAGCTGCAGCGGCGGCAGGTCGGACACCGACAGGGCAGCGATGGTCAGCATCATCCGCGCAATCGGCTCCACGCCCATGTCGAGGAGTGCGCTCACGCCTTGCCCACCTGTTGCCAGGACGGGCAGCCCCGAGTGCAGATACAGGCTGCTGGCCAGCTTGTAGGCCACGATCCAGCCGGCCACGATGACGACAGCGACCGCGGTTGGACGCAGGGTCGTGCCGCGCAGCTTGAACTCGCGAAGCAGCAGTGCGCAGATGACGCTGATCGCGCAGATGACTGCGGTCGCGTCCTGGGTGAATGCAACGAGGGCGGCAACGGCAACCAACGGCCACCATCGCTTCTTCTCCACGCCTGTCCACGCCGCCACCGCCAGGGCCGTGGCGGCCAGTGGCCCCAGATAGCCCAGGGTCACCAGTGACCAGTTGAACACCATCCCCCCGCTGAGGGACACGAAGCTGGCCGCGCTGGCGACTGCAGGCAGCAACCACCAGATCCCGGGCCTGTTGCCGCGATTGTCCATCGCCATGACATGCAGCATCAGCGACCATGCGACAGCTGCAATCGCCAGCCCCATGTAGGACTCGATGACGAAGTCCAGATTGAACGCCTCGGCATTCCAGAGCAGCAGGAGCTTCTGCACGGGCTGGGCATGGTCGTCGGCACTTCGCTTGACATAGAAGTCCTGCAGCGACAGCCCTGCGTGGTAGTGCTTCTGCAGGAACGCATCGACGAAGTACCAACCATCCGAGGTGACAAAAGGAATGCCGGCGTAGGAGATGTAGGCAGCAGCATTGATGAAGGCAGGCATCGCCAACAGCAGTACGGTCAGCGTACGCCAGTTGATCCAGGCATCCAGGACAGGAGTACGGCTCTGCATGGTCAACCCATCAGTACACGATCAGCCGCTGCCAGGATCGCATCCAGGTGCTGCTCCACGCCGATCCACAGTGGCATGCGTACCAGGCGCTCGCTGAGCTCATCGGTGACCTGCATCGACGAACCCGTGCGGCCATGGCTGAGGCCTGCCGGCGACGAATGCAGGGGGATGTAATGGAAAACGGCCTGCACGCCCTGTTCGCGCAGAGACTGGATGAAGTGGGTACGCGCATCCAGTGACGGCAGCAGCATGTAGTACATGTGCGCGTTGTGCGTCGTGTGCGCCGGAATGGTGGGGCGGATCAGCCGTCCTGCGGCTTCGTGCGGTGCCGCCCAGGCGTGGTAGCGCTCCCAGATGGCCAAGCGACGTGCGGTGATGTCTTCCGCGGCATCCATCTGCGCGGCCAGGAAGGCAGCGGTGATCTCGCCGGGGAGGAACGATGAGCCCACGTCCACCCATGTGTACTTGTCGACCTGTCCGCGGAAGAAGCGGCTGCGATTGGTCCCCTTCTCGCGCACGATCTCGGCGCGCTCGGCGTAGACATGGTCGCGGCAAAGCAGCGCGCCGCCTTCACCGGAAATGATGTTCTTGGTCTCATGGAAGCTCAGCGCGCCCAGATCGCCAATGGTGCCCAGCGGACGCCCCTTGTAGGTGGACATGATGCCCTGTGCAGCATCTTCCACCACGGCCAGGCCGTGGCGCTCTGCAATGGCGAGGATCTCGTCCATTTCACAGGCCACGCCGGCGTAGTGGACTACGCAGATGGCCTTGGTGCGCGGCGTGATCGCTGCTTCGATCAGAGCTTCGTCGATGTTGAGCGTGTCCTTGCGGATGTCCACGAACACCGGGATCGCACCGCGCAGCACGAACGCATTGGAGGTCGAAACGAAGGTGTAGGACGGCATGATCACTTCATCGCCGGCCTGCAGGTCGAGCAGCAGTGCCGACATCTCCAATGCAGCGGTGCACGAGTGGGTCAGGAGCGAGGCACTGGCACCGGTGCGCTGGTTGAGCCAGGCGTGGCACTGTTTGGTGAACGGGCCATCGCCACTGAGGTGGCCATTGGCGTGCGCATGGGTGATGTTGACCAGTTCCTGGCCAGTCATGAACGGCTTGTTGAACGGAATCACTGGGGCTCCTGATCGTGGCTGGCGAGCGCCTAGCGCACGCATTCCATGATGTAGTGTGTGTAAGGTACGAAAAGCAGATCGGTGCGTACCTGGCCATCCACCGTGCCGAACTCGGCTGCAGCGATCGCGTGGTAGGCGGCGGGTGTGCGGATGCTCTGCCCGCGATCGCGGGAGATCAGTGCACGTGCGATCGCCGATTGGCCATCCACGTAGGCACCATCCAGGGAAATGAAACGGCCGCCGGGCTTCAGCGCGGCGAAGGCGGTGCGCATGAGTGCGCGCGCATGGGCATCGTCCAGATGGTGCAGGATGCCGACTGCCAGAACCAGATCGGCTTTCTGCTGCTGGTCGTGGCCGACTTCATAATCGGCCACGTCCATGCATTCGAAGCGGGCGCGATCGCCAAACCGCTTCCTCGCCGCCTCGATATAGGCTTTGGACAGGTCGAAGCCTATATAGCGCAGCCCCGCCGGCAACTGGCTGAACAGTTCGCCGGTACCACAGCCGATGTCGAGGATGTGATCGCCGGGGCGCGGGCGGATATGGTCGCGGATCAGCCGCCTACGGGACCGACGTGCTCCAAGCAGGTTCTGCAGCAGGTCATAGACCGCCGGGTATGAAAGCACTGCGTGCAACCCATCGGTCTTCTGCGGCATGGTTCAGGCTCCAGAACGAGACAGGACGATGACGCCCAGAATGATCAAGGCGGTGCCGGCGATCTTATGCGAGTCGAACGACTCGCGGAAGAGCCATACCGCCAGCGTCGCAACCAGCGGAAAACTCAGGGCGGTGAACGGGTAGGCCTTGCTCAGGGGCATCCGGCCGATGGCGGCCATCCAGCACAACGATGCGCCGAATGCTGCGGCGAACGCACTGATCACCCAGGGGTTCAGCAGCAGCATGATGATCGCGCGCGGGTTGAGGCCATCAATGGTGGCGCCGGGGTTGAGGCTGACCTGCCATTTCAGCATCAGCTGTCCGTAGACGGTCAGCAGGATGGTCAAGGCAATGAAGACGTAGCTCATCGATTCAGTTCGCTGGCAGGGTGATCTTGCGGGTGAGAACGTCGATCAGATCGGTTCCGTCCCACACGGGATGGAAATCCAGCGCGCGGCCGAAGGGCACCACGCGGTCGATCGCACGATTTTCGAGGCGGCATAGGAAATCACGCAGCTGCTCTGCGTTGAATCCATGCTGGACCAGGGTCTGGTCGCGGTCATCCAGCTGCGCGGCCAGTGCATCCAGCGCGGGCAGATCGATTTCCACCACCAGGCCGTGGCCGGACTGGATCTCGCGGATCTCGCCATCGGCGCGGGCCGCTTCCAGCCGCAGCGGATATAGGCCGATGGCATCCGCTGCGTGCACGCCGTGGCCCAGCGCTGCAAGCAGGTTGGCATCGGTCACACGCGCCATCAGTGCTGCCGGCTCGTCTTCCAGCGCGGCAGCCAGCAGGCGCACGGCCGGCCAGAAACGCGACTTGGCAGCGCCTGTCTCGGCGTCATTGCCGATCCAGTAGAGCGTGCGGGGCGAAGAGCAGGCCTGCTGACCGAACCAGAGCACGTCGTTGCAGAAGCGGCGGGCCAGTTCCTGGAGTTCGGTGTCGCTGGCATCGGCAACCGCCGTGGCGCGCATCACGGCCACGCCGAAGCGGTCAGGGAAGGCGAGCTCAAGTGCCAGCGGCGCGATCGGCAGCGAGCGGATCTTGGCCACGGTGGCGTCGCCGCCCCAGATGATGCGGGCATGACAACGGAGGGAAATGGCCGTGGTAATGGCATCGTCATGCGGGTAGGTCAGCAGCACTGCGCGTTCGAGCACCTGCGGGTGCACGCCCTCGCGCTGCATGTCATGCAGGATCGAGACCAGTGCGTCGCGCTGGGTACTCTGCTTCTGCGACAGGCGCGCCACATTGGTATTGCCCGACAGCACCGACATCAACCAGGCGTAGGCGAACAGCACGTCGACGTTGGCGGGTGCCAGGTGGAACACCAGGCCACGTGCCAGATCCAGCTCGGTCGCCCGTGTGCCGGTCCGCTGCGACAGCTGGTTGACGGCTGCGCCGCGGAACCAGTGGCCCAGTGTGGCCAGCTCGGGATGCTGGCGCAGCTGCGGCAGGGTGAACACGCGACGGGAGAAATCCGCCACGAACTCGCGCAGTGGCGCGCTGAACGGCAGCAGGGGAGGCAGCGCCGCCAGGCGCTCCAGTTCGGCGTCCAGCGAGGCGTCGGGGTGGATGGAGAAGAGCAGTCTGGTCATGCGTTGGGTACCGTGCGGGTATCGCTGCAACCGCGGATTTCCACGTTCTTGATGCGGCCGAGTACGGCGAAGTACTTGCCGGGACGGCCGCACGCGCAGTCGTCCTCACCATGGATCACGCCGAGGTCTTCGGTGAGCAGGCTGTGGCCCGGATAGCTTTCCGGCAACAGGCTCAGGACCTGGATCGCGCCGGTGGTGCCATGCGGTACCGGCGCCAGATCCTGCAGGTCGCGCACGATCACATCGGCGTAGGCCGGGGCGTGCAGATGGCCATGCTCGCATTCGAAGAAGATCGAGCCGACCTGTTCAACCATGCCGTAGTAGTTGTGGACGCGTTCGATGCCGAAGGTTTCCGACAGTGCGGCCTTGTAGGCGGCGTTGTCGACCCTCTGCTCGTCCATCTTCTTCCAGCCACCGCCGTGGACCAGCATGCTGCCGGCCGGGAAACGGATCTGCCTGCCTGCGCGGCGCGCGGCCTGCACGAACGATTGCCAGACAATGAAGGTGAAGCCGAACAGCAGCACCGGTTCATCGGGATGGGTCTGCAGCCATTGCTGCAGCGCATCCCAGTCCGGCTGCAGGTCTTCATCCAGCAGGTACAGGTGGTCGCGGCCGAAGTTGGAGAAGCCGAGGATACCGGCGGCGCGTGCGTTGAAGCGGCTGCGGTCGCGCAGGAAGCTGGCGTCGTCCACCACCAGCATGCGCATGCGCTTGGCACCGGCGAAGTGGGAGAAGATGCGGGTCAATGCCCGTGCCTGCGCGCGCGCGGTGTCGGCGTCGAGGAAGATGCGGGACACCGCGGCACCGGTGGTGCCGCTGGAAACCAGCGTGCGTGAGACCTGGTCGTCGGCAACGCTCTTCAGGTCCATCAGCTTGAACATGCGCACTGGCAGCCACGGCACATCTTCGAGGCTGGCGGCACCTTCTGCTGCCCACAGGCCGTTGAGAATGCGAGCGTAGGGAGCGCACTGCGCGCGGTGCAGGGCGGTCAGGCGGTTCAGGCCGTCCAGCAGCCAGGAGCGCTTGCTGGCACGGTCGAGGCCGAACACATCGACATCGAGTGCGGCGGCCGCGGTAGCGGTCGAGGGGGCAGGTGCGGTCACCGTGATGCTCCTTGTCCGGCCATCTGCCGGAGACTCTGGTAGTCCACCTTGCCGCTGGCCATCAGCGGCAGCGCATCCAGGTGGAGGGCACGGACGTGCCCGCCGAACAGCTTGTAGCGCTCCTGCACCAGTTGGCGCACCCGGTCCTGGTCGGCCACTTCTGCGCCGTGACTGAAGGCGACCAGGTCATCGTCGCTGCCCGAGCAGGCAATCTGCTGGCCGAGTGCGGCCGAGAGCATGGCCTCGACTTCGTCGAGGTTGACCCGGTTGCCGGAAATCTTGAGGAAGCGCTTGGCGCGGCCGGTGATGTAATGGAAGCCGTCCTCGTCCACCCGGGCGAGATCGCCCGTGCGCAGCACGCCCTGCATCTCGTCGGCCTTGGCCAGATCGCCGCGGGTGGTCGCGTACCCCATCATCACGTTGGGGCCGGAATAGACCAGCTCACCGGTAGTGGCATCGACCTGTATCGTGCCGCCGGGAACCGCCACGCCGATGCTGCCGACCTTGTCGACGATGCACGCCGAAGGCACGTAGCTGATGCGCGGTGAGGCTTCGGTCTGCCCATACATGACGAAGAATTCCAGGCCATGTTCACGGCAGGACTCCGCGAAATAAGCCACCAGCTCGTCACGCAGTCGGCCGCCGGCCTGGGTCAGCATGCGCAGGCTGGGCAGCTGCATGCGGGCCAGGCCCATCCGGCGCAGGATCTCGAACGTGGCCGGTACGCCTGACAGCGAGGTCACCGCATGCTGGCGCGCACTGTCCCAGAATCCGCGCGTCATCAGGCTGTCTTCGCTCAGGACCACCGATCCACCTGCGGCAAGGTGGCTGTTGAGAATGGACATGCCGAACGAGTACGCCAGGGGCAGGGTGGTGATCGCGCGATCATCACCGTTCAGGCCGAGGTACTGGACGATGGACGCTGCATTGGCATCCAGACCGGCGGCAGAAAGCCGGACCAGCTTGGAGGAACCGGTGCTGCCGGACGTGCTCAGCAGCAATGCAAGGTCGGCATGGAGGGCTTCACTTGTTGAGCCTGCATTGCGCACATGCAGGGACAGTGCCTGGCCCTGGTGCACGGTGCGATAGCCTTCGGCGGCCGGTCCCGGGCTGGCGACCCACTCGGGCTGGTAGTGCCCCACCAGAGCGTCCAGCAGCTGCGGATCGGTGTCTGGCTGCAACAGCAGTGGAACCTGGCGGCCGCTGCGCAGTGCGCCGAGATAAAGGGCTACCGCTTCGACTTGGCTGGGCATGCACAAAAGGCCCATGCCGCGCCCTTCCGGCAATCGTGCGGCGTGCGCATCGGCCAGTGCGGCCAGTGCGTTGAAGTCCAGCGACTGCTCGCCATCGATCAGCGCAATACGCGCGCCATGTTGTTCCAGGTTCCAGAACGGCATTTCAGACCACCATCTGTCCGTCGATGCCAATCACCTGTCCTGTGACATAGGTGGAGGCATCGCTGAGCAGGAAGGCCACCAGTGCGGCAACTTCCCCGGGAGTACCGGCACGGCCCATTGCAATCGATGCGACGCGCTTGGCGTGCGCGGCTTCGGGCATGTTGCGGGTCATGTCAGTGTCGATGAAGCCCGGCGAGACCGCGTTGACACGGATGCCGCGCGGGGCCAGCTCCTTGGATGCCGAGCGCGTGGCGCCAACCAGCGCGGCCTTGCTGGCCGCATACAGGCTGAGCCCGGCGGCACCGTTGACGCCCATGATCGAAACCAGGTTGACGATGCTGCCCCGGCCGTTGCGTGCCATCAACCTGGAGGCGTACTGCATGGCCATCAGCGGCGCCTTGACGTTGACCGCCAGCACCTGGTCGATGTCCTCGGCGCGGATCATGCCGAGCAGCCCTTCATGCAATAAGCCGGCGTTGTTGACCAGGCCATCCAAGTGGCCGAAGCGGGCAAACACCTGCTTGAACAGGTTGCCGATGGCATCGGCGTCAGTCAGGTCGAGCGCCGCGCACATCGCCGCGGGTGCGCCGAGTGCCTGCACTTCTGCATCCAGTTCGGCCAGCGCTTGCGCGTCGCGGGCAACCAGCACCAGCTGTGAGTGCTGCGCGGCCTGGTGCAGGGCAATGGCTCGGCCGATGCCGCGCGATGCACCGGTGACCAGGATGACAGGCGCGACGTCACCCATGTTCAGACCGATGCCCCGTGCTTGCGCAGGATTTCGCGTGCCTTGCCGACCGAACTCATGTCGATTACTTCATCCATGTCGATCATCACGCCGAAGGCTTCTTCCAGCGCGGCGACGACGGACATGTGGGCGATCGAATCCCACTGCGGGATGGTCGCGTAGCGAAGGTCGTCATTCACGCTGTCTGCCGGAATGCCCAGCACACGGGCGAACACGGCAACGACCTGGTCTTCGGTAACGGCGTCATTCATAGGAATTTCCTGAACCCAAACAGGGTGCTGTTGAAATGGAAGCCGAGCCGGGCATACAAATTGATGATGCCGGTGTTGGCGGCGGAAACGAGGGTGGTGCATTGCGGAACGCCACGTGCGCCAAGGGACTCCAGCGCAGTGATCCACAGCGGCAGTGCCAGCATTGCGTACGGCGCGGTCGCACCGGTGAGCAGCAGTTCGACGTTGCTGTTGTCAGTGGCCACGCGCTCGGCATGGAAACCGATGGTGCGGCCACGTGATTCAGCCACGTAGGCCAGCTCATCCTTGACCAGATCCTCGATCCAGTTGGCGGTACGCAGGGCCGCACGCTCTGGGTCGATGGCGGGATCTTCCAGGAAGCGCCCGTGGGCAAAATCGACGGCGGCGATGCGGCGCAGTTCGGCCACGTCATCGGCGGTGGCCGGGCGCAGCGTCGGCAGCATGCCGCGCGGCACCGGCGGCAGGTTGGCAAAACCGCTGCGCGACACGGTCAACGACGTTTCCACGAAGGCGTAGCCGTGCTGCAGCAGGGCCGCCTTGGCGACTGGCTCGGTGGCATCGATACGGCCGAACAGATAGCGCACCGATTGCTCGGCACACCATTGTTCCAGCGCGGCCAGCAGCGGGGCCGCCTGCTCGATGGTCTCGACCTTCAGGGCGGTGACTTCGGCAGTGGCAAAGCCCAGCGCACGTTCATCCCAAGGCGTCAGGCGCGCGGCGAGGGTGCCCTGGCCCGCGTCGATGGTCAGGTTCATCGTGCTTCCCTGGCGTCGTTCACGGCATCGGCGACGATGTAGTAAGGCCGCTTCTGCACGTTGCGGAACACCTGGCCCACATACAGGCCGACCACGCCCAGGCAGAACATCACCAGACCGCCGATCAGCCACACCGAGCCGATGATGGAGGTGTAGCCGGCGACTTCGATGTCGCCATCCCACCAGCGCAGCAGGCTCATGGCCACCAGTACGAAGGCCACCAGCGAACAGGCGATGCCTGTGCCGGCGACCATGCGCAGCGGCTTTTCCGAATAGCCCAGCGCGATGTTGGTGGACAGGGCCAGCAGCTTGCGCAGGGTGTACGAGGTTTCACCCTCGGCGCGGGCCTGGTGCTGTACGGGCAGCTTGCCGGTGCGGAAACCGGCCCACTTGACCATCAGCGGGAACGAGCGGTCGCGTTCGGGCATCTGGCAGACTGCCTGGATGACCTTGCGGTGGTAGATGCCGAAATTGGCGGTGCTGGGATCCTGCGGGACTCCGGTCAGCCAGCCGAGCACGCTGAAGAAGGCCCAGGAGGAAAAGCGCTTCAGCGGCGCATCCTGGCGCTCGACGCGTTGGGCGAAAACGACATCAAGCTGTTCGTCGTTGGCCTTGCGGTACAGCGCCGGAATCTCCGCTGGCACGTCCTGCAGGTCGCAGTCCATTACCACGGTCCAGCGGCCGTCCGCATGTTCGATGCCTGCAGAAATGGCCGAATGCTGTCCGAAGTTGCGCGAAAGGCGAAGCCCGCGCAGCCAGGGGCGGGTCGCGGCCAGTTCGGTGATGCGAGGCCAGGCCCCGTCCGGGCTGGCGTCATCGACCAGGATCATTTCGAATTCCACGCCCAGTGTCGCCACCGCTGCCTGCACTTGGTCGACCAGGTCTTCCAGGCAGCCCTTGCAGCCATAGACCGGCGCCACCACCGAAATCTCCGGGCGGAGTTCCTTGTCTGGCCCGATCAACACTGAGTGCGACGTCGCATCTGTCATGGCGTACTGAAGTCCCTTGCGCGCCCTGCCTCGGCACATGAATGGCACCGCATCGCCCAGCTGCGGGGGTATGAGGGCGCGCGTGCCCCAGCATTCCGACCGCGCGACGATCAGTGCCGGCAGTCGGCAATTATAGCTTCACCGACTGGTTCCACGCGGGCCGCGCGTTGCCCCTGTCAACTCATTCTATCGCCGTGGTGTGTTCAGCGGCGACACAGCTCGTTGGGTGGTCGTGCGGGCCCGGATTCGATGCTGCCGATCGCCCGATGGCCGCCACCGCATTTACAAATAGGGTCATGAACTGCAGGCTTCGTTCATGATTGTAGCAATCCCGTGAAATCATCTGCCTCTCAAGCAAGAAGCCCCCGGCAAAGCAGTCGCTTCAGCCGGGGGCCTGACTTTCAACAGCAGGTATTCGTGCGTTGCTCAGCCCAGTGCCGCTTCCAGCTCCGGCAGGACCGCAAACAGATCCCCCACTAGGCCGATATCGGCGATTTCAAAGATCGGCGAATCCGCGTCCTTGTTGATGGCCACGATCGTGCCGGCATCCTTGATGCCGGTCAGGTGCTGGATCGCACCGCTGATGCCGACGGCTACATACAGTTCCGGCGCGATGATCTTGCCGGTCTGGCCGACCTGCAGGTCGCTGGGCACGTAGCCGGCATCGACCGCCGCACGCGAGGCACCGACGGCAGCACCGAGCTTGTCGGCCAGCTGGAAGATGACCTTGAAGTTCTCTTCCGAACCGACGCCACGGCCACCCGAAACCACGCGCTTGGCGCTCTGCAGGTCCGGACGGTCGCTGGCACCGGCGGCCAGGCCGACGAAGCGGGTGTGGGTCGGCAGGGCAGCATCGACGTTGGCCGCTTCGATGGCGGCGCTGCCGCCCTGGGCCGCTTCCGGCCACGACGCGGCACGCACGGTGGCGACCACGATCTGGTCGGCCGGGGCTTCCACAGTGATGATCGCGTTGCCAGCGTAGATCGGGCGCTTGAAGGTGTGGCTGCCTTCAACGCTCATCAGGTCGGAGACCTGGTTGACGCCGAGCAGGGCGGCCACGCACGGCATCAGGTCCTTGCCGAAGGTGGTCGACGGGCCGAATACGTGGGTGTAGCCCTTGGCCAGCTGTGCGATCTGCGGCGCCAGCACCTGGGCGATGGCCTGCGCGTTGGCCGCGTTGGCGACGGTCAGGACCTTGGCGACCCCAGCGATCTTCGCGGCTTCAGCGGCGATAGCGGCCGGATCGGCGGCCAGCACCAGCACGTCGATGCTGGCGCCGCTGATCGCGGCGGCGGCGCTGATGGTCTTGGCGGTGGCGGCGTTGAGCTTGCCGTCGTGGTGCTCGGCGATGACGAGAATCCTGCTCATTACAGCAACCCCTTCTGCTTGAGTGCGGCAACCAGTTCGGCCGCGTCCTTGACCATCACACCCTTGCTGCGCTTGGACGGAGCGGCGTACTGGGTGGTCTTGAAGGTGTCGGCGGCTTCAACACCGAGATCGGCCAGCTGCAGAGTCTCCAGCGGCTTGGCCTTGGCCTTCATGATGTCCGGCAGCTTGATGAAGCGCGGCTCGTTCAGGCGCAGGTCGGTGGTGACCACGGCCGGCAGATCGACTTCCAGTGTTTCCAGGCCAGCATCGACTTCACGGGTCACCGTGGCCTTGCCGTCGGCAATCCCCAGCTTGCTGGCGAAGGTCGCCTGCGGGCGGCCCCAGAGCGTGGCCAGCATCTGGCCGGTCTGGTTGGCATCGTCGTCGATGGCCTGCTTGCCAAGGATCACCAGGTCCGGCTGTTCCTTCTCGATCAGCTTGAGCAGGGTGCGCGACGCGGTCAGCGGCTGGATGGCCTGGTCGGTGACGACGTGGATGGCGCGGTTGGCGCCCATGGCCAGGCCGTTGCGCAGGTGCGCCTGGGCGTCGGCCGGGGCGATGGTGGCAACCACGACTTCGCTGGCGATGCCCTTGTCGCGCAGGCGCAGGGCTTCTTCCAGGGCGATTTCATCGAAGGGGTTGGGGGACAGCTTGACGCCGTCGGTGACCACGCCGGAACCGTCCGGCTTGACCTGAATGCGGACGTTGTAGTCCACCACGCGCTTGTACGCGACGAGGATTTTCATCTGGTACGGGGTCCTTCAATAACGGGGAGAACGTCCGGTCCTGGAGCAGCAACCGGTTCGGGGGTGGGACCCCGATTCTAGCTGGCTTGGGGGGACCATGCGAATGCGTATGGTGGGAGCTCCGGCTGTTGCGATGCAGCAATGCAGTCGGCCTGAGTTCACTTGTGTGATCGCGTGTTGCCGGATGCCCGTTGTATCCTTCAACGTTGCATTGTCGTGGCCATGAAGGCCCCGTCCCACGAATCTCGATCAGGAGAACAGGTAGTGCCCACATGGCTTGTCACCGGCGGCGCCGGATTCATTGGCGGTAACTTCGTTCTCGAGGCCGTCGCGCGCGGCGTCAAGGTCATCAACCTCGATGTGCTGACCTACGCCGGCAACCTGAAGACCCTGTCCAGCCTTGATGGCAACCCGAACCACCTGTTTGTCCAAGGCGACATCGGCGACCGTGATCTGGTCGCCCGCCTGCTGGCCGAGCATCAGCCGGACGCGGTCGTGAACTTTGCCGCTGAAAGCCACGTTGACCGCTCCATCGATGGTCCCGGCGCCTTCATCCAGACCAATGTGGTGGGCACCCTGGGCCTGCTGGAAGCGGCCCGTGACTACTGGAAGGCGCTGCCGGCCGAGCAGGGCGCGGTGTTCCGCTTCCTGCACGTGTCCACCGACGAGGTGTACGGCACCCTGGGCGAGACCGGCAAGTTCAGCGAAACCACCCCGTACGCCCCGAATTCACCGTATTCGGCGTCGAAGGCCGCTTCGGACCATCTGGTGCGTGCGTTCCACCACACCTATGGGTTGCCGGTGCTGACCACCAACTGCTCCAACAATTACGGCCCCTACCACTTCCCCGAGAAGCTGATCCCGCTGGTGATCGCCAAGGCGCTGGCCGGCGAGCCACTGCCGGTGTACGGCGATGGCAAGCAGGTGCGCGATTGGCTGTTCGTGTCCGACCACTGCGAGGCGATCCGCACCGTGCTGGCCAAGGGCCAGGTCGGCGAGACCTACAACGTCGGCGGGAACTCGGAAAAGCAGAACATCGAAGTGGTGCAGGCCATCTGCGCGCTGCTCGATGCGCGCCGCCCGCGTGAGGATGGCCAGCCGCGCAGCAGCCAGATCACCTACGTCACCGACCGCCCGGGCCATGACCGCCGTTACGCGATCGATGCTTCGAAGCTGAAGAACGACCTGGGCTGGGAACCGGCCTACACCTTCGAGCAGGGCATCGCCTTCACCGTCGACTGGTACCTGGACAACCAGAACTGGGTCAACGGCGTGCTCGACGGCAGCTACCGCCTGCAGCGCATCGGCACTGCAGCCTGAACCCAGGAGACACCATGACCCAGCGCAAGGGCATCATCCTCGCCGGTGGTTCCGGCACCCGCCTTTATCCGATCACCAAGGGCGTCAGCAAGCAGCTGTTGCCGGTGTACGACAAGCCGATGATCTATTACCCGCTCAGCGTGTTGATGCTGGCGGGCATCCGCGAAGTGTTGATCATCAATACCCCGCACGAACAGGCGCTGTTCCAGCAGTTGCTGGGCAACGGCTCGCAGTGGGGCATGGACATCCAGTACGCGGTGCAGCCCAGCCCCGATGGCCTGGCCCAGGCCTACCTGATCGGCCGCGACTTCGTGGCCGGCAAGCCGAGCTGCCTGGTGCTGGGCGACAACATCTTCCACGGCCACGGCCTGCGCGAAGTGCTCAAGCGCGCCGACGAGCGCGTGGATGGCTCGACCGTGTTCGGCTACTGGGTCAATGATCCAGAACGTTACGGCGTGGCCGAGTTCGACACCAGCGGCAAGGTCATCGACCTGGTGGAGAAGCCGGAGAACCCGCGCTCGAACTATGCGGTGACCGGCCTGTATTTCTACGACGGCAACGCCAGCGATTACGCGGCCGAACTGAAGCCGTCGCCGCGTGGCGAACTGGAGATCACCGATCTCAACAAGCGCTACCTGGCCCAGGGCAACCTGCACCTGGAAGCGCTCGGCCGTGGCTATGCCTGGCTCGATACCGGCACCCACCAGTCGCTGCTGGAAGCGTCCAACTTCATCGAGACCATCCAGACCCGTCAGGGCCTGCAGGTCTGCTGCCCGGAGGAAATCGCCTTCGGCCAGGGCTGGATCAACGCCGAACAGCTGGAAGCGCTGGCCGCACCGCTGATCAAGAATGGCTACGGCCAGTACCTGCACAAACTCGCCCTGCGTGGAGTCGTTCCGTGAAAGTGATTGAAACCAAGCTTGCCGGCTGCAAGATCATCGAGCCGGCCGTGTTTGGCGATGCGCGTGGCTATTTCTTCGAAACCTGGAATGCCGAGCGGTTCGCTGCGCTGGGCCTGCCGGACCGTTTCGTGCAGAGCAACGTATCGACGTCCGCACAGGGCGTGCTGCGTGGCCTGCATTACCAGTGGCCGCGCCCGCAGGGCAAGCTGGTCAGCGTGCTGGAGGGCGAGGTCTATGACGTCGCCGTGGACATCCGTCGTGGCTCGCCGACCTTCGGCCAGTGGGAAGCGGTGGTGCTGAGTGCGGAAAACAGGAGGCAGTTCTGGATTCCGGAAGGCTTCGCGCATGGGTTTGCCGTGCTCTCCGAACGTGCGCTGTTCAGCTACCTGTGCACCGATGTCTATGTCAAGGAAGCGGATGCGGGTATTCGCTGGAACGATGCTGATATCGCAGTGGACTGGCCGGTCAGCGCACCGACTCTGTCGGCCAAGGACGAGAACGCGCCGTTCCTGAAGGACATCGCTGAAGATCGCTTGCCGGTCTACGTGCCATGACCGTTCTGGTGTTCGGTGGCAATGGCCAGGTCGGCCAGGAGCTGCTACGCGCGCTGTCGCTGCTGGGTGAAGTGGTTGCCACCACCCGCAGTGGTCAGCTGCCTGATGGCAGCGCCTGCGAGGTGGCTGATTTCGGCCAGCCTGACACTCTGCCGGCCCTGCTGGATCGTCTCCAGCCGTCGGTAGTGGTGAACGCGGCCGCCTACACGGCGGTGGACCGCGCCGAACAGGACGTCGATGCGGCCTTCGCTGCCAACGCGCAGGCACCGGGCGTGATTGCACGCTGGTGCGCCGTCCATCGCGTGCCCTTCGTGCATTACTCCACCGACTACGTGTTCGATGGCCAGGGCACCACGCCGTACCGCGAAGACGAGCCGACCGGGCCATTGGGTGTGTATGGCACCAGCAAGCGTGATGGCGAAGAGGCCGTGCGCGCTGCCGGTGGCCGCCATCTGATCTTCCGCACTGCGTGGGTGTACGCCTCGCATGGCGCCAATTTCCTGCGCACGATGCTGCGGGTGGGTGCCGAGCGCGACCAGTTGCGTGTGGTAGCCGATCAGGTCGGCACGCCGACACCGGCTGCGCTGATCGCTGATGTCACCGCGCAGGCACTGCAGCATCCGGGGCAGCTGTCCGGCACCTGGCATCTGACGGCCAGCGGCCAGACCAGTTGGCATGGGTTCGCCGAGGCGATCTTCGCCGAAGCGCTGGCGACCGGCGTGTTGGCGAAGGTGCCGACCGTCGAGGCGATTCCCAGTTCCGAATACCCGACCCCGGCCAAGCGCCCGGCCTGGTCGGTGCTGGACAACCGCAAGCTGCAGCAGGATTTCGGCATCGTGCTGCCGACATGGCAGGACGGGCTGAAGCGGGTGATGGCGGAGATTGCCTGAGCCTGTGGGCGAGTGCCGACCAACGGTCGGCACCCACCCCGACCAACGGTCGGCACCCGCCGCAGGGCGTCGGATCAACTACGCCCGTACGTGTCCTCGAAACGCACGATGTCGTCCTCACCGAGGTAACTGCCGGACTGCACCTCGATCAGCTCCAGCGGCAGCTTGCCCGGGTTGCGCAGGCGATGGGTCACGCCCAGCGGGATGTACGTGCTCTGGTTCTCGCTGAGCAGGATCACCTCGTCGCCGCGGGTCACCTCGGCGGTGCCGCTGACCACGATCCAGTGCTCGGCGCGATGGTGATGCATCTGCAGGCTGAGCGTACCGCCGGGCTTGACGGTGATGCGCTTGACCTGGAAACGCTCGCCGTTGTCGATCGAATCGTAGGCCCCCCAGGGGCGGTAGACCTTGCGATGCCAGGTGGCCTCGCTGCGACCGTCGGCCTTCAGCTGCGCCACCACGGTCTTGACCTCTTGCATGCGGTCGGCCTTGCCGACCAGCACCGCGTCGTCGGTCTCGACCACGATCACGTCATCCAGGCCGACCAGTGCCACCAGGCGCTGTGCATAGGCATAGGTGTTGCGGCAGTCGATCGCGATCACGTCGCCCTGGTGCGCATTGCCATCGCCATCCTGATGCGAGACATCGCGCAGTGCGGTCCACGAACCGACGTCGTTCCAGCCGGCGTCCAACGGAATCACCACGGCGTCTTCGGTTTTTTCCATCACGGCATAGTCGATGGAATCGGAGGGAACGGTGGCGAACGCCTCCTTGTCGAGGCGGGTGAAATCCGAATCGCGACGGGCCTGCTGCCAGGCCTGGCGGCTGCTGGCCAGCATGTCGGGCTGGAAGCGCTCCAGTTCCTGCAGGTAGCGCGAGGCCTTGAACAGGAACATGCCGCTGTTCCAGTAGTACTGGCCGCTGGCCACATAGCCGGTGGCGGTGTCCAGATCGGGCTTTTCGACGAAACGCTCGACGGCACGCAGGCCCTGCCCATTGGCGGCCTTGATATAGCCGTAGCCGGTCTCCGGACCGGTCGGCACGATGCCGAAGGTCACCAGCTTGCCGGCCTCGGCAGTGCTGGCTGCAGCCTGCACGACTGCACGGAACGCAGCCTCATCGGTGATCACATGGTCCGAGGGCAGCACCAGCAGCAGCGCATCGGCGCCGTCGCGGGTGGCCTCCAATGCTGCGACCGCAATCGCCGGCGCCGTATTGCGGCCAACCGGTTCCAGGATGATGGCAGCCGGCTCGGCGCCGACCTGCTGCAGCTGCTCGGCAGCGACGAAGCGGTGCTCTTCGTTGGCGATCACCAACGGGCCGTGGGTGGCAATGGGCGCGACGCGCTGCCAGGTGGCCTGCAGCATCGTCAGTTCGCCTGCCAGCGGCAGGAACTGCTTCGGATACGCCTCGCGCGACAGTGGCCACAGGCGGGTGCCGGAACCACCGGACAGGATGACGGGCTGGATGTTGCTCATGATCTTCCTTGATTACTGCTGGATAAGGCGGGAGATTTCGTCGGTACGCGCCTGCATCAGCGCTGCGTCACCGCGGGCTTCGACGTTCAGTCGCAGCAGCGGCTCGGTGTTGGAGCTGCGCAGGTTGAAGCGCCAGTCGCCGAAGTCGGCGCTGATGCCGTCGGTATGGTCCAGCGCCGGCGACTGCGCGGCGAAGTGCTCCATCACGCGTGCCACCGCAGCCTTGGCATCGGCCACCTTGAAGTTGATTTCTCCGCTGCAGGGATACGCCGCCATGCGGTCTTCGACCCAGTCGGCCAGCGAGCGACCGCTCTCGGAAATCAGCTGCGCGATCAGCAGCCACGGGATCATGCCGGAGTCGGCATAGGCGAATTCGCGGAAGTAGTGGTGGGCGCTCATCTCGCCGCCGTACACCGCATCTTCGGCGCGCATCTTTTCCTTGATGAAAGCGTGACCGCTCTTGCACAGCACCGGCACGCCGCCTGCCTGTTCAACCATTTCCACGGTGTTCCAGACCAGCCGCGGGTCGTGCACGATCTTGCCACCGGGATTGCGTGCCAGGATGGCCTTGGCCAGCAGGCCGACCAGATAGTAGCCCTCGATGAAGCGGCCGGTATGGTCGAAGAAGAAGCAGCGGTCGAAGTCACCGTCCCAGGCAATGCCGAAGTCGGCGCCGTGTTCGCGCACCGCATTGGCGGTGGCGGCGCGGTTTTCCGGCAGCAGCGGGTTGGGAATGCCGTTGGGGAAGCTGCCATCAGGTTCGTGGCAGATGCGGATGAACTCGAACGGCAGGTGCGGTGCCAGCAGGTCGACGATGGCGCCCGCACCACCGTTGCCGGCATTGACCACCAGCTTCAGCGGCTTGAGCTTGGCGGCGTCGACGTAGCTCAGCAGATGCTGGATATAGGCGCTCTTGTCATGCTGGGCGGTCTGCCCGGCGCGTGGCGGCTGGGCCTCGGACGTATCGACGGCGACCGCATCGGAGATCGCGAACAGGCCGGTATCGGAGCTGATCGGGCGGGCGTTCTCCTTGACCAGCTTCATCCCGTTGTAGTCCATCGGGTTGTGGCTGGCGGTCACCATCACACCGCCGGCTGCGCCGAGGTGATCGGTCTGGAAGTAGACCTCTTCGGTACCGCACAGACCGATGTCGATCACCTCACGACCGGTACCACGCAGGCCTGCGGCCAGTGCATCCTGCAGCGCCGGGCTGGTCAGGCGCACATCGTGGCCGAGGACCACCGGGCCGGGAGCGAGCTGCGCAGCCAGGGCGACGCCGATGCGGCGCGCCAGGTCTTCGTTCAGTTCTTCCGGCACGCGGCCGCGGATATCGTAGGCCTTGAAGGCGGGCAGGGGCATCGATCAGATCCTTTGTGAGCTCAGCCCTCAATTGTAGTCCCAGTCCCGTTTGGGAATCGTTTCCATCGGGGAACGCCACCTGACTGGCGCCACGGATCAGGCCTGCAGCGATCGTCGGCCTGGCCGGCGGGTGCGCTTGGCCGGCAGGCCCGGCAACGGCGCCAGCAGCGCCTGGACGTCTTCCTCACTGAAGCGTGGACCCGTGCTGCCGCCGCCTTCCAGAATCGATTCCGCCAGAAGGGCCTTGCGTTCCTGCAGCTCGGCAATCCGTTCTTCGATGCTGCCTGCGGCGATCAGCCGGTAGACGAACACCGGCTGCTGCTGGCCGATGCGGTGGGCGCGGTCACTGGCCTGGTTTTCGGCCGCCGGGTTCCACCAGGGATCGAAGTGGATGACGGTGTCTGCAGCAGTCAGGTTCAACCCGACGCCACCGGCCTTCAGGCTGATCAGGAACACGGGTACCTCGCCCTGCATGAAGCGCTGCACCGGTGTGGCCCGGTCCTGGGTATCGCCTGTCAGCGTCACATAGGCCAGCCCGAGCTCCTCCAGCGCCTGCGCGATCAGCGCCAGCATGCCGGTGAACTGCGAGAACACCAGGATCCGCCTGCCTTCCTCGACCATCGACGGCAGCATGTCGCGCAGCAGCTCCAGCTTGGCCGAGCCGGCATTGCGTGCAGGGGCGTCGCCCGGCAGCAGGCGCGGATCGCAGCAGACCTGGCGCAGCTTCAGCAAGGCATCCAGCACCACGATATGGCTGCGCGCCAGCCCGCTGCCGCTGATGGCTTCGCGCACCTGCTTTTCCATCGCGGCACGCACGGTTTCATAGAGATCACGCTGGCCACCCTCCATCTCCACCGCGCGGGTAATGAGGGTCTTGGGCGGAAGCTCTGACGCGACCTGATCCTTGCGCCGGCGCAGGATGAAGGGGCGCAGACGCTGCGCCAGCAACGTGGCGCGACGGTGATCGCTGCCGCGTTCGATCGGATGGCGCCAATGCTGGTTGAACTGTTTCTCGCTGCCGAGCAGGCCGGGCAGCAGGAAATCGAACTGCGTCCACAGTTCGCCCAGATGGTTTTCCAGCGGCGTACCGGTCAGGCACAGGCGATGGCGGGCCTGCAGCGTGCGCAGGGTGACCGCCGCACGCGATTTCGGATTCTTCACCTGCTGGGCCTCGTCGAGGATCAGCAGATGGTAGGCATGTGCCTGCAGCGCCTGCTCGTCGCGCCACAGCAGGGGATACGTGGTCAGTACAAGATCGTGCTCGGGGATCGCCTCGAACAGTGCTTCACGTGCCGGTCCGTGCAGGGTCAGTACGCGCAGGCCCGGGGTGAAGCGTGCCGCTTCGCTCTGCCAGTTGTGCAGCAGCGAGGTCGGCACCACCAGCAGCGCCGGCCGGTCCAGGCGGCCACTTTCCTTCTCGACCAGCAGATGCGCCAGTGTCTGCAGGGTCTTGCCCAGCCCCATGTCATCGGCCAGCACCCCGCCCAGCCCCTGCTGGCGCAGGTACTGCAGCCACGACAGGCCCTCCAGCTGGTAGGGACGCAGCGTTGCCACCAGCCCCGCTGGTGGCGGCACTTCGCCAAGTGCGGGTGCCTGCATCAGCCGCTGCACCAGCGCCTGGGTATCCTTGCGGCCCCGGAACTGCAGGCGCGCCGTGTTCTGCAGTGCCTGCAGGCGGCCACGGTCAAGCGCTGACAAGCGCAGCGGCGCGCCACGCTGGGCGAACAGGTCCGCCAACAGGGCCATGATCGGCTTCAGTCGCGCGGCCCGCAGTGCCAGGCGGGTGTTGTCGCCTGCCATCAACAGAACGTTCTCGTCGTCGCCGATGGCGTCCAGCTGGCCACGCATCCAGCGGGGATCGGACTGCAGTACCTGCTGCAGCAGCGGAACCATCGATACGTTGCGGCCTTCCACCTGGATGTCCAGACCCAGGTTGAACCAGCCCGCATCCGTCGGGTCCACCTGGATGTCCAGGTCGATCTCATCCACCCGGGTGATGCGATGGCGGAAGTCGTCGTCCGTCTCCACCTTCCAGCCCAAGGCTTCCAGGCGCGGCACGTCATCCAGCAGGAACCGTGTCCAGTCATGGGTGCGCAGCTGGAACTGCGGGCCAGCGCCGTCCAATGACGCCCGCGGGTCCGTGTCGCGATACAGTCCCACCGTGCGCAGCTCGGTCTCGCGCCGTGATTCCTCAGCCAGGTCACGGGGCAGCAGGGCGAGCTGGCCCTCCGGATCGAGTGCGAACAGGCTCGGATCATCCAGGAACCGCACGTGCTCGTCGTACTCGAAGGCCACGGTCGCGATATCGGCCCATTGCGACGGGTCGCGGCGGCCGAGCCACGCCGGCCGGAACTCAATCGTATGCAGGCGCAGCACGGGGATCATCGCGCTGATCTGCAGGGTGGGCAGTGTGTCGCTTGCACCGGGGCGCGGCAGGGCAGGGTCGATCTGTTGCAGCATCTGTGCGACCACCGCTTCTTCGTTGGGTAACAGATTGGGCAGGCTCAGGAAGGCGTCGGCGTCCTCGGCCCTGACATCCAGCAGCAGCGGACCGACCTCGCCGGTGACCGGGTCCAGATAGCACGCACTCCGGCCCAGGACCACGCGTCTGGCGCCGCCCTCCACGCTCAACGCGGGTTCCAGCAGCGTCGCGCCCTGCGTCATGCCAACGGTCCAGCCCAGTTCGCCGCGGCGTGGAGCTCCTGACCGGGCCGGCACGTCGCCGTGCGTACCGCAGGAGACCCAGCCATGGCCGCTGGAGACGATCAACTGCAGGGTGGCCGCGAAGTCGATCCATTCGTCCTTCGTCGCGGGCTGCCGCTGGGTGCGTAGCTGGATCATCACCGCCAGATCAGTCGGCGTGAGATAGGCCGGAGGATCCAGCAGCAGGTCCGCGGTGATATCCATCCACTTGCCCATGCTGATCGCACCATCGGTCCCGTACTTGACGCGCCGGACCAGCACGGCGGGGTGGTGGTTGTAGGTGGACAGTTCGAAGATGACACCGTTCCGGCGTGGCTGGGCCGGCCGGATCCGCGCGCTCTGCCAACGCGAAAGCTCCGCCAGCAGTTCAGGACGCGGCGGTTGCGCCAGGTCCTGTTCGGTCAGGGGACTCTCGTCGTCCATGGCAAGCGAATCCAGCATGTACGAGACCAGCACCGCCGCCACATGCTTGCAGGTGCGGCCGACGGGGCAGGAACAGGCACTCTGCAGGCGGCTGCGCGCGGTGCGCGTACTGGCCGTCAGATCGATCTCCACGTAGTAGGGATGCCTGGCCGAACCCTGTACCTCGGCCGTCAGCAGGCCATCGCGAAGTTGCCGGTTGCGCACGCCACCCAGGCACTGCTCGCTTTTCTGCAGTGTCCATTCGTCGATCCAGCGGAACAGGTCTTCGTCTGTGAAGGTCGGCGTCATCGTAGATCGAGGGGCGTAGGCGCTGAAGCACCCTTCTGCGTGGAATCGCCCATTCTACCCAATGCCCGCCTGGTGCTCCGTCAATGCTGCGGCGCATCCAGGCCCTTCGCCGCCCTCCAGCTAGAATGCGGTCATCCTCAACGTGCAGGGTAGTACAGCAATGCAGCAATCGACTTCCACCGGCAAGCGCGGCAAGCGCTTCGCCAGTGCGGCGGAGGCCCTGCAAGGGGTGGTCGCCGATGGCCAGACGCTGGCCGTGGGCGGCTTCGGCCTGTGTGGCATTCCCGAGGCGCTGATCGCCGCGCTGCGCGACAGTGGCGCCAAGGGCCTGACCGTGATCTCCAACAATGCCGGCGTCGATGGTTTCGGCCTGGGCCAGCTGCTGGAAACCCGCCAGATCAAGAAGATGATCTCGTCCTACGTGGGCGAGAACAAGGAATTCGAGCGCCAGTTCCTGGCCGGCGAGCTGGAGCTGGAATTCAATCCGCAGGGCACCCTGGCCGAGCGCCTGCGTGCCGGTGGCGCGGGCATCCCGGCGTTCTTCACTGCCACTGGCTACGGCACGGTGGTGGCCGAGGGCAAGGAAACCCGCGAGTTCGACGGCAAGCACTACGTGATGGAGACCGCGCTGCGTGCTGATGTCGCGCTGGTCAAGGCGTGGAAGGCCGACGAAGCGGGCAATCTGGTGTTCCGCAAGACCGCTCGCAACTTCAACCCGGCCTGCGCGATGGCCGGCAAGGTCTGCATCGTGGAAGTGGAAGAAGTGGTGCCGGTCGGCGCCATCGATCCGGACCAGGTGCACCTGCCGGGTATCTACGTGCACCGCATCGTGCACAACCCGCATCCAGAAAAGCGTATCGAACAGCGCACCATCCGCGCGGAGGGCAACTGACATGGCGTGGACCCGCGATGAGATGGCGGCACGCGCCGCCCGCGAACTGACCGATGGTGCCTACGTGAACCTGGGCATCGGCCTGCCGACCCTGGTTGCCAACCACATTCCCGAAGGCGTGGACGTGTGGCTGCAGTCGGAAAACGGCCTGCTCGGTATCGGCCCGTTCCCGACCGATGCCGAAGTCGATGCCGACCTGATCAACGCCGGCAAGCAGACCGTGACCGCACGTGCCGGTGCCAGCTACTTCGGCAGCCACGACAGCTTTGCGATGATCCGCGGCGGCCATGTCAACCTGGCCATCCTCGGCGCCATGCAGGTCACCGACAAGGGTGACCTGGCCAACTGGATGGTGCCCGGCAAGATGGTCAAGGGCATGGGCGGCGCGATGGATCTGGTGGCCGGCGTGCAGCGCGTGGTGGTGCTGATGGAGCACACCGCCAAGAACGGCGAGCACAAGATCCTGACCGAATGCACGCTGCCGCTGACCGGTGTGGGCGTGGTCGACCGCATCATCACCGATCTGGCCGTGTTCGACGTCACCGACAAGGGCCTGTTGCTGGTGGAAGCGGCGCCGGGCGTCAGCGATGACGAGTTGAAGGAAAAGACGGGCGTGGCGTTCGTTCGCGGTTGAAGGTCTGGGGCGGCCCGGCTCAGGGACGCCCCATTCTCAGGTAGCGCCATGCTTTTCCCTCACGACCTGCCCGATGCCGATGTCCAGCACTTGCCGGGCTGGCTGGCCGCGACCGATGCCGACCGGCTCCTGTCCGTGCTGCAGGCCGAAGTCCCCTGGGAAGTCCACCGCATCCGCATGTTCGGCAACTGGGTGGATTCGCCGCGGCTGAGCTGCTGGATCGGCGATCCGCAGGCGCGCTACCGCTATTCGGGGGCTGAATTCGTGCCGCACTTCTGGCCACCCGCGTTGCAGGCCATGCGTGATCGCCTGCAGGTGGAGGGCCTCGGCCGCTTCAACAGCGTGCTGCTGAACCGCTATCGCGGCGGCGGTGATTACATGGGCTGGCACAGCGATGACGAGCCGGAGCTGGGGCCGGCCCCGGTGATTGCTTCGCTGAGCCTGGGCGCGGCGCGGCGCTTCCTGCTACGCCGGCGCGATGACCCGGCGCGGAAGGCCGAGTATCTGCTCGGCCACGGCGATCTGCTGGTGATGGCCGGTCAGACCCAAAAGTTCTATCAGCACGCGCTGCCGAAGATGGCGCGGGTGCAGGGCGAGCGGATCAACCTGACGTTCCGCTGGATCACGCCGCGCTGATCGATCAGCGCGCGACGGTCGGCTGGTCGGCCTGCCCGCTGGTTAGCGTCCAGCCGACCACGTCCTGCGCCAGCTGCTGCAGGCCACGTTCGAAGGCGGCGGTGACGGCAGGAACATCGGTGCTGCCGACCGGCTGCGCCTGGCGGAAGGTGCGGTCGGCGACCACGCGCTGGTCGGCGACGTGGATCAGCTTGGCGTTGACCTCGATCACCACCGTCGGCGTGGCCTGTCCCTGGTAATCCGATTCGAAGCGGCGCACGTCGGTGGACAGCTTGTAATCGGCGCGGATGCCGGCGGTGCTGCGGGCCACGCCGCGGATGCGGCCGGAATCCTCGAAGCCGCGCAGCAGGGTGTCCTCGATCATGTCGGTGGCCGGCTGGGCCCAGCTGGCGCCCTTGTAGATCTCCAGCTGCGACGGCGTCGGCCGCACGTTGATGCGCGGACTGTCGACCATGCGCGCGGCGCTGGGTTTGGCCAGTACCAGCTGCCAGCTGGCCTGTGGCCACGCCGGGTCCGCCTTGACCTGCACGGACGGCGAGTACAGCGTCACTGCGGTTTTCTCGCTGCTGCCAAGGATGGAGCAGCCGCCCAGCAGGGTGACCATCGAAGCGGCCAGCAGCAGGCGCGGAAGGGTGGTCGGGCTCATTTGGGTTCGAACTCCTTCGGTGCGTCGCGGCCCAGCAGGTAGCGCGCGGGGTTGTTCTCGAGGCGGTCGCTGACCCGGCGCAGGTCGCGGATCAGGCCGCGCAGTTCGGTCAGCGTCGGGCCGAGCTGGCCGAGGCCATCGTTGGCGAAGCTGTTGATGGCAGCGCGGTTCTCGCCAAGGATCGAATCGGCGTTGCCTGCGGCCGAATCAAGCTTGGCCAGGGTGCCGTCGAGCTTGTCGATGATGCCCGGCAGCTGCTGCACCAGGTTCTTGTCCAGGCGCTCGATGGTGCCGTTGGTGGTCTTCAGCGTGGTGTCCAGGCTGCGGGCGGCGTCGCGCGCGCTGAGCAGCAGCGCCTGCGTGCCCTGGTCACGGTCGGCCAGACCACCGCTGATGGTTTCCAGGTTGGCCAGTGTCGCGTTGATCGAAGCCACGTTGCGGTCGCTGAGAATCTGGTCCATGCGCTCGACGATGCGGTTGGCGACGTCGGTGATGTTCTGCAGCGCCGACGGCGTGGTCGGGATGATCGGCGCCGGGTCCTTGTTGACCGTGGTCAGCGCCGGCGACTGCGGCGTGCCACCGCTGAGCTGGATGATCGACGGGCCGGTCAGGCTGGTGATCGCCAGCTTGGCGCGGGTATCGGTCTTGACCGGCGTGTTGGAGTTCAGGCGGATGCGCGCGACCACCTGGCGCGGGTCGTCCGGTACCAGGTTCAGTTCGGTGATCGAGCCCACCGCGATGCCGTTGTACTGCACCGGGCTGCCCACCGACAGCCCGGTCACCGCTTCGCGGAACACCACGCGGTATTCCTGCCAGGTGCGGTCGGAAGAGTACTTGGCGGCCCACAGGCCGAAGGCCAGCAGGGCCAGGCCGGTGATCAGGGTGAACGCGCCGATCAGCACGTAGTTGGCTTTGGTTTCCATGGCTCAGGCACTCTCGATCTGTTCGCCACGCGCGGCGCGCGCGCGGGGTCCGTGGAAGTATTCCTGGATCCACGGATGATCCAGTTTCTCGATGTCAGGCAAGGGCGCGTTGGCCACCACCCTGCGGTCGGCGATCACCGCGACCCGGTCGCAGATCGCGTACAGCGTGTCCAGGTCGTGGGTGATCAGGAACACGGTCAGCCCCAGCGCTTCCTGCAGGGTCTTGATCAGGCGGTCGAATGCAGCCGCACCGATCGGGTCGAGGCCGGCGGTCGGTTCGTCCAGGAACAGCAGCGGTGGGTCCAGCGCCAATGCACGGGCCAGGCCGGCGCGCTTGCGCATGCCACCGGACAACTGCGAGGGCAGCTTGTTGATCGCATCGGCGGGCAGGCCGGCCAGCTTCACTTTCAGCAGCGCCAGTTCGTAGTGCCAGCGCTCGGGCAATTCGCGGTGGTGTTCCTTCAAGGGCACCTGCACGTTCTCGCCCACGGTCAGCGAGGAGAACAGGGCGCCGTCCTGGAACAGCACGCCGGTGTTGCGTTCGATGTGCAGGCGGCTCTCGGCATCGTCGGCAAGCGCGTCGCGGCCGAGCACTTCGATCTGCCCGGCATCGGGCACGCGCAGGCCGAGGATCGAACGCATCAGCACCGATTTGCCGGTACCCGAACCACCCACCACGCCCAGGATCTCGCCGCGGCGCACGTCCAGGTCCAGGTGCTCATGCACGGTCTGGCTGCCGAAACGGTTGACCAGCCCGCGCACGCGGATGGCCAGCTCGTGGCCGTTGTCGTCCTGCATGGGAACTTCTTCGGGCGTCGGATGCGTGCTCATGTCACCAGTCCATGTGCATGAACCACAACGCCGCGAAGGCGTCGATGATGATCACCAGCGAGATGGTCTGCACCACGCTGGAGGTGGTGCGTTCGCCGACCGACTGCGCCGTGCCTTCGACCTTCAGTCCTTCCAGACAGCCGATCAGGCCGATCACCAGCGCGAACACCGGCGCCTTCGACAGGCCTACCAGCATGTGCCGCACTTCCATCGTCTCGTGCATGCGCGCGATGTACATCTGCGGCGGAATATCCAGGTCGAACGCACCCACCGTGATGCCGCCGGCCAGACCGGCGACCATGGCGATGAAGGTCAGCAGGGGCAGGGTGACCAGCAGGGCCAGCAGCCGTGGCAGCACCAGCAGGTCGATCGGGTCCAGGCCCAGAGTGCGCATCGCATCGATTTCCTCGCGCGCCTTCATCGCACCGATCTGCGCGGTGAAGGCGCTGGCGGTGCGGCCGGCCAGCACGATCGCGGTCAGCAGTACCGCAAATTCGCGCAGGAAGGCGATGTTGACCAGTTCGACCACATAGATCTCGGCGCCGAAGTCGCGCAGGATGGTCGAGCCGAGGAAGGCGATCACCGCGCCAACCAGGTAGGACAGCAGTGCCACCAGCGGTACCGCATCCAGCCCGACCTGCTCCATCTGATGCACGGTGGCGGTCAGGCGGAAACGGCGGGGTTCCTTGACCAGGCGCGCGGCCTTGACCAGGTTCTCGCCGAGGAAACTGCACAGCGCCTTGATGTTGTGGCCGGTGGCATGGACGCTGACACCCAGCCGTTCCAGTGCAGCCAGCACGCCGAAGTCGCGCTTGGGCTTGGGCCGGTCGTCGGCCACTTCCTCGATGGTGCACACCAGCGCCTGGTGGTCCGGGCGGAACTTCAGTGCGTCCTCGCCGAGGTCGGCACGGTGGGCTACGCGCAGCACCTGCAGCACGCCGGCCGAATCCATCTTCTCGATGGCGGTGGCATCGATGCCGGTCAACGTCTCGGGAACGCCGCGCAGCACTTCGGCCGCGGCCAGCGCGGTCTTCAAGGTCCAGGTGCCGGACAGGCGGATCACGCCCGGGTCATGGGCATCCTGTTCGAGCTGGGGGGCGTGGTTCGGGGTCACTTGGGCCATTCGGGTCGCAGCATAACCGTTCTGTATTGGGCATCGCGTCGAACTCGGATGAATTTCTCCGGTAAGGCCCAGCCTAGGTAATACTACGGCGCATGTCCGCAGACGCTCACACGATCCCCACGCCCCAGGCCACCTACGCGCAGCGCGTGGCCTTCGTTTCCGAGATCGCCGGACGCCTGCACAGCTACGGCACAACGGCCCAGCGTCTGGAAACGGCAGTGGTGGCACTGGCCCGCCAGCTCGATCTGGATTGTGAACCGTGGTCGAATCCCACCGGTATCATCCTCAGCTTCAGCGACCCTGCGCAGGCGATCGGCTCCAGTGACATCACCCGCGTGATCCGCCTGGCCCCCGGCGAGAACGACCTGCACAAGCTCAGCGTGGCCGACCATATCGCCGAGGAAGTGGCCAACGGGCGGATGAGCATCGCCCAGGGCCACACCGCGTTGCGCCAGCTGGACAAGGATCCGGGCCGGCGCGGCAAGCTGCGCACCATCCTCTCGTTCACCCTCGGCGCGGCCGGTGTGGCCGGAATGTGGAAGCTGCCGTGGCTGGACATCGCGACTGCAGGTGTCATCGGCCTGATGATCGGCTTGCTCGGCATGGTCACCGACCGTCGCCCGGCCACCCGCGAAGCCGCCGAGGCACTGGCCGCGCTGCTGGCCGGCCTGGTCGCCACCCTGGTCGCGTCCTTCATCGGCGCGCTCAACCTCAACACGGTGATCATCGCCTCGCTGGTGGTGCTGCTGCCCGGCATGTCGCTGACCAATGCGGTCAATGAACTGGCCAGCCAGCACTGGGTGTCGGGTACCGCGCGCTTTGCCGGTGCGCTGACCACCATCATGAAGCTCAGCGTCGGCGCGATGATCGCGGTGACCCTGGCCGACGTGCTCGGGCTCGATCCGGTGATCCGCGCCACGCGGCCGCAGGGGCCGTGGGTGGAGTGGGGCTCACTGCTGACCGCAGCGTTTGCCTTCGCGATGCTGTTCAAGGCCAACCGCCGCGATTATCCGTGGGTGATCGCGGCCTCGGTCGCTGGTTATGCGATCTCCAAGTTCGGTGGCCACGCCTGGGGCGCGCCGGCTGGCATCTTCCTGTCGGCGATGCTGCTGACCGCCGGTGGCAATCTGTTCGGCCGCCTCGTCGGCCGCCCGGGCGCAATCATCCGCCTGCCCGGCATCATCATGATGGTGCCCGGCAGCACCAGCCTGCGCGGCGTGCTGACCCTGGTTCAGCAGCAGGACGTGGGCGCCGGCCAGAGCGTGTTCCTCACCGTGCTCAACGTGGTGATGGCGCTGGTCGCTGGCCTGCTGTTCGGCAACCTGCTGATGCCGGCCCGCAAAACCCTGTAATCGCCCTCTGGGCTGCTTCCTGTGGGTGTGGACCGTTGGTCCACACCCCTTTCCTTTCCGGGGAATGAAAAACGCCGGCTTTCGCCGGCGTTTTTCATTGCATCCCGATCCGGCCTCAGGCCTTCTTTATCAGGAAATCTTCCGGCTTCTTGCTGCCCTTGGCGGTCAGCTCGGCCATCCAGCGCGGCTGCTTGCCACGGCCGGTCCAGGTTTCCTTCGGATTGGCCGGGTTGCGGTACTTCGGCGCAACCTTGCCCAGCTTGCGGCCAGCGGTCTTCGACGGTGCCCTGGCAACCTTGGCCACCTTGCGCGCGCGCGGGGCCGGGGCGTCGCCGAACAGTTCCTCGATGGTGTAACCCTCGGTCTTGGCCAGCTTGGTCAGCTGTGCCCGGACCTTGGTGATCGGCCGGCGCTTGGCGACGATGGTCTGCTGTTTCTTGGCGGTGCGGATCAGGGCGCCCAGCTCGCGTGCCGACAGGCCGGTCAGGTCAATGCTCATTTACGGTTACTCCGGAAACTAATAAGTGGACGGGACGAGCCAGTCCCTGGCGTCGCGGGACAGAATAAAGATGAATTAATCGCAGCACAAATGCAGACCGGTCATGGCCTGGCAGCATCCCGGCTGCATTGCGTCGATTTTGACCGGATTATGTCCGCTGCAATATTGCTCAAATGGGCGTCAGGCAAAAAAAGACCGGGGCATGCCCCGGTCTTTTCCTGATCAACCCTGCAGGCGCTGCAGCAGGGTGGCCTTGTCCAGGCTTTCCGCTTCGCTGGCACGACGCGAGCGGTACTCGTAGGTGCCGGCGGCCAGACCACGTTCGCTGACCACCACGCGGTGCGGGATGCCGATCAGTTCCATGTCGGCGAACATTGCGCCCGGGCGCAGGCCACGGTCGTCGAGTGCCGCGTCCAGGCCCGCATCGCGCAGCTCCTGCAGCAGGTTGGCCGCGGCGTCGGCCACGGCGGCGTCGCCCTTCGGATTGATCACGCACACCACCACCTGCCACGGCGCCATCGCGTCCGGCCAGATGATGCCGGCATCGTCATGGTTCTGTTCGATCGCGGCAGCCACCACGCGCGAGATACCGATGCCATAGCAGCCCATCGCCATCACCGCCGCCTTGCCGTTCTCGTCCAGAACGGTGGCATCCAGCGCTTCGGCGTACTTGCGGCCGAGCTGGAACACGTGGCCGACTTCGATGCCACGGGCGATCTTCAGTTCACCACCGTCCAGCGCGCGGTCACCGGCACGCACGTTGCGGATGTCGGCCACTTCCGGTTCCGGCAGGTCGCGGCCCCAGTTGACGCCAGCCAGGTGGAAACCGGCTTCGTTGGCGCCGACGACGAAGTCGGACATCGCCGCCACTTCGCGATCGGCCACCACGCGGATGGCCTTGGCCGGGGCGACCGGGCCGAGGAAGCCCGGCACGCTGCCCAGGTGCTCGGCGATTTCCGCCTCACTGGCGAAGCGCTGTTCGTCCAGGCCGGCAACCTTGGCCAGCTTGATCTCGTTGACCTCATGGTCGCCGCGTACCAGCAGCAGCACGAACTGCTGTGCCTTGCCTTCGCCGGCGATCAGCGCCACCGATTTCACCGTGCGCTGCAGGTCGATGCCGAGCAGCGCCGCGACATCCTCGCAGGTCTTCTGGGTGGGGGTATCGACCTTGCGCATGGCTTCGCTGGCGGCCGCACGCGGTGCCGGATCGGCAGCGATCGCCGCTTCCATGTTGGCCGCGTAGTCCGAACCGGTGGAGAACACCAGCGCGTCTTCGCCGGAATCGGCGATGACGTGGAATTCCTGCGAGGCATCACCGCCGATCGCGCCGGAGTCGGCCTGCACCATGCGGAAATCCAGGCCGAGGCGGGTGAAGATACGGCTGTAGGCCGACTTCATGTTCTCGTACTCGCGCACCAGGCACTCATCGTGCAGGTGGAACGAATAGGCGTCCTTCATCAGGAACTCGCGCGAACGCATCACGCCGAAGCGCGGACGGATCTCGTCGCGGAACTTGGTCTGCACCTGGTAGAAGTTCACCGGCAGCTGCTTGTAGCTGGACAGCTCGCTGCGCGCGAAGTCGCAGGCGGCTTCTTCGGCGGTCGGGCTGTAGCAGAACACCTGGTCCTTGCGGTCCTTGATCTTCAGCAGCTGTGGGCCGAACTTCTGCCAGCGCCCGGTCTGCTCCCACAGTTCCTTCGGCTGGATGGTCGGGATCTGGAATTCCACGGCACCGGCGCGGTCCATTTCCTCGCGCACGATGCGCTCGACCTTGCGCAGCACGCGCAGGCCCAGCGGCGACCAGGTGTACAGGCCCGATGCCAGCTTGCGGATCATGCCCGCGCGCAGCATCAGCCGGTGGCTGGTCAGCTCGGCGTCGCTGGGGGTTTCCTTGGTGGTGTGCAGGTGGAACTGGGAGAGGCGCATCGTCGGCTTCGGATAACGGCAGAGACGCCTATTCTGCCAGCCCGGCCGGGGGGAGGGGTATCGGCAGGGCTGCGCCCTGCACCCGCCTCAAGCAACGTCAACTGCAACTGCAACAGCGGGCTTCCCGTGGGATGGCGGGGTGGGTCCGGTTGCGGGGGACGCCGTAAATACGTCCCTGTGGCTCGGTCGCGCCATCCATGGCGCTCACGCCCCCGCAACCGGACCCACCCCGCC
>NZ_JAWJTG010000030.1:0-60033 GCF_032911605.1 Stenotrophomonas mexicanensis | reverse complement strand
GGCCGGCAACCTCCGGATCTTCTGCGGCGTCTGCGTGGTTGCCGGCCAGCGGCCGGCACTACCTGGCGGTCACAGCCGGTAGGCGATGGTCTTCATGACCTTGGAAGCCAGCGCCATCGCGCCCGGGATCGGGAACGGCAGGCGGCGTGCGCCGGCCTGCTCGGCGTGGTCCGCATGGCGGGCCTCGTCTTCCTTCATCACGGCGATGACCGCGCGGCTGCGCAGGTCGCCGGCCGGCAGGTCGACCAGGTGCTCGTCCAGATGGGCTTCCACCTGGCGCTCGGTCTCGACCACGAAGCCCAGGTTCCAGCCGTCGCCGCGCAGCCCGGCCAGGGTGCCGATGGTGTAGCTGCCGGCGTACCAGAGCGGGTTGAACAGGCTCGGACGGCTGTCCAGTTCGCCCAGGCGGGTGGCGCACCAGGCCAGGTGGTCGGTTTCTTCCTGGGCCGCTTCCAGCAGGTGTTCACGCGTGGCCGGGTCGCGGGCCACGGCCGCCTGGCCGAAGTACAGGCCCTGTGCGCAGACCTCGCCGACGTGGTTGATCCGCATCAGGCCGGCCGCGTGGCGGCGTTCGGTGCTGTCCATGCCCGGCTCGTCGGTGTCCGCAGCCGGATAGGGGCGGGCCGCCGGCGGGTTGCCGAACACCGTGTCCAGGGCGCGCTGCGCCTCGGTCAGCAGGTGGTCCAGCGGGGTGATCTGGCGGAGCACGGTCATGGCGGTACACGGTGGGGCGGAAGACCCCGCGATTCTCGCCCGACCCCGTCCCCCTGCCAACCCGGTCAAGGGCCGGCTTGCAACGGGGGGGCTGACCTGCGTACAATCCCGCCTCTTACGCTTCACCTTTTCACAACGCGTGGCAGAGTTCCGGCGAGCCTTTCGCCGCAATGAGCCCGACCTAACCTAGAGTTCTTCATGAGCACTTTCACTGCCAAGAACGAGACCGTCCAGCGCGACTGGTACCTCGTCGACGCCGAGGGCAAGACCCTGGGCCGTCTCGCCACCGAGCTGGCCCGCCGTCTGCGTGGCAAGCACAAGCCGGTCTACACCCCGCACGTTGATACCGGCGACTACCTGGTCGTCATCAATGCAGAAAAGATTGCCGTCACCGGCAAGAAGCTGCAGGACAAGATGTATCACCGTTTCACCGGTTACATCGGCAACCTGAAGACCGAATCCCTGGCACAGGCGCTGGAGCGCCACCCGGAGCGCGTGATCGAGATCGCCGTGAAGGGCATGCTGCCGAAGGGCCCGCTGGGTCGCCAGATGTACCGCAAGCTCAAGGTCTACGCCGGCACTGAGCATCCGCACGCCGCACAGCAGCCGCAGGTTCTGGATATCTAATCATGGCTATCACTCAAAACTACGGCACTGGCCGCCGCAAGTCCTCCACCGCTCGCGTGTTCCTGCGCAAGGGTTCGGGCAACATCACCGTCAATGGCCGTCCGCTGGACGAGTTCTTCGGTCGTGAGACCGCGCGCATGATCGTGCGCCAGCCGCTCGAGCTGACCAAGAACACCGAAAGCTTCGACATCCTGGTCACCGCCGCTGGCGGCGGCACCACCGGCCAGGCCGGTGCGATCCGTCTGGGCATCGCCCGTGCTCTGGTCGAGTACGACGAAACCCTGAAGTCCGAGCTGCGCAAGGCTGGCTTCATGACCCGTGACGCCCGTGAAGTCGAGCGTAAGAAGGTCGGTCTGCACAAGGCCCGCCGCGCCACCCAGTTCTCCAAGCGCTGATCTACCGCGCCTGGTTGGGCTCCTTCGGGAGCCCGCTGGTTGGACAAGCAAAAGCCCGGCTTCGGCCGGGCTTTTGTCGTTCTGGGGAGCGCATTTCGAGGTTGCCGGCCAGCGGCCGGCACTACCCGGGGGGTGCATGTCAGCAGGGCGGGGTTCTGCAGAAAGGGATCCCACCCCGGACGCCTCTCTGGAGAAGAGCCCCCTTGTTGTTCAAGGGGGTGCGCCGACAGGCGCGGGGATAAGGTGGAATGCGCGACCAAATTAAAAGCAAAAGGCCAGATCTTTCGATCTGGCCTTTTGCTTTTAATTTGGCTGCCCCGGATGGATTCGAACCACCGAATGCCTGAGTCAGAGTCAGGTGCCTTACCGCTTGGCGACGGGGCAAAACGTGCAACTATTTTCTCACTTTTCACGCTGAAAAACAACTTGATTTTCAGTGTGGTGGCTATGGGTGGACTCGAACCACCGACCCCAGCATTATGAGTGCTGTGCTCTAACCGGCTGAGCTACATAGCCTTGGTGAGCCCGCTATTCTGCGGATGTGTATCGCCCCTGTCAACACTTTTGTATCGTGCTTGTGGGCCGACAGGCGGCATGGGATAGTCCCGACCAGTAGATTTTTTAGGAGTCCGCATCGTGATCGATCCGGACGGCTATCGACCGAACGTCGGCATTGTGCTGATGCGGCAGGACGGCCAGGTGTTCTGGGCACGACGTGTGCGCCGGGACGGCTGGCAGTTCCCGCAGGGTGGCATGAATACCGACGAGACGCCTGTCGAGGCCATGTATCGTGAACTGCAGGAAGAGACCGGCCTGCTGCCTGAGCACGTGGAAGTGCTCGGGGCAACGCCCGGCTGGCTGCGCTACAAGCTGCCGGCGCGGGCCATCCGCCGCAACGAGCGGCAGGTCTGCATCGGCCAGAAGCAGGTCTGGTTCCTGCTGCGCCTGACCGGCGACGAGTCCCACGTGAAGCTGGACCACACCGACTCACCCGAGTTTGACCACTGGCGCTGGGTGGACTTCTGGTACCCGGTGGAGCACGTGGTGATGTTCAAGCGTGGCGTCTATGCGCGCGCCTTGCGACATCTGGCGCCGTTGGCGCGCGGGGTGGCCGGGCAGGGCGTGACTGCCATGCCCAAGAGCGCTGCGGAGGCCTGGATGCCGGGCCATACCGCCGGGCATGACCGCCCACGCAAGCGCCCACGGACCCGCGGCTACTGGCCGAAGAAGGCCACCGGCGATGGTCCGGCCACGTGACCGGCTGAACCGTATCGAGAATGGTTCAGGTCTCTGATTGACAACCATTCTCGTTTCCATTGGAATAGCCAACAGGCCACTCTTGGCCTGTCAGCCCGGTTCACGCCTGTGTACGTCTGCATCTGCAACGGAGTCACCGACCACCAGATCCGCGAAGCCGCCAGCCATGGCGTCAGCACGGTGGCCGAACTGACCATGCGTACCGGTTGTGGTGCCACCTGCGGTTCCTGCCTGGACATGGCCGGCGAGCTGCTGGCCAAGGCGCGCGCCACCCACGACCTGCCGTTGCCGGTGCTCGGCCTGGCACAGGTCGCCTGAGCGACTTCTTTCGCGGCGCATTGACGCCGCGCATTCGTTTCCTTCACTGCGTGCCGCACAGGCCAATGCGCACGATTCGCGTTCCTTCACCGGCGCGCGCAAGGCGCTAAAGTGCCTGCGTTTTCAGCGCGCAGGAGCACCCCCATGAAGGGCGACACCAAGGTCATCGAATTCCTCAACAAGGTCCTCTACAACGAGCTGACCGCGATCAACCAGTACTTCCTGCACGCCAAGATGCTGAAGAACTGGGGCATCAAGGAGCTGGCCGAACACGAGTACAAGGAATCGATCGACGAGATGAAGCATGCCGACATGCTTGCCGACCGCATCCTGTTCCTCGAAGGCCTGCCGAATTTCCAGGCCCTGGGCAAGCTGCGCATCGGCGAGAACCCGACCGAGATCCTGCAGTGCGACCTGTCGCTGGAGCGCGACGGCGTGGTGACCCTGCGCGAGGCCGTGGCCTACTCCGATTCGGTGGGCGACTACGTCAGCCGCCAGCTGTTCGTGAAGATCCTCGACTCGGAAGAGGAGCACATCGACTGGCTGGAAACCCAGCTCGACCTGATCGAGCGTATCGGCGAGCCGAAGTACCTGCTCAGCAAGCTGGAAGAGTGACTAGCGTCGAGCTTGCTCGACTGTGATCAGCATGGCGATGGTCGAGCAAGCTCGATGCTACCGATGCTGTGCCAGGTAGCCCGTCAGCGCCACGCGCGCCCGGGCGAATTCGGCAACCAGCAGCGCCACCGCCACTGCGGGGCGCTGCAGGCTGCCACTACGGGCTTCGTGCTCGATCCGCTGCGCGATTGCCGACAGCGACAACGCCCCCACGTTCGCACTCGATGATTTAAGGCTGTGGGCGATTGCCTGCAGTCGCGGCTCGTCGCTGCTCTGCGCGGCCTGCTGCAGCTGCTGCACCATCGCCGGCGCATCCTCCAGGAACACCGAGACGATCTGGAGGGCGGTATCGCCGATCACCGCGTGCAGTTCGTCCAGCACATCACGGTCCAGCACCGGTTGCGTCACCGCTTGGCTTTTCGTCTCTTGTAGAGCCGGGCCATGCTCGGCTGGCGGGATTCCACTGGCCCCGGATGCATCGCCGTAGAGCAAGCTCGACGCTACGACATCGCGTGATCGCTGCCCCCAGCGCTTCAACAGCGCATGCAAGGTGGCGCGCGCGATCGGCTTGGACAGGTAATCGTCCATGCCGGCCTGCAGGCAGCGTTCGCGGTCACCGGCCATGGCGTTGGCCGTCATCGCGATGATCGGCAACCGCGAGCGCCCGGTTTCCGTTTCTTCCGCACGCCAGCGGCGCGTGGCGGCGTAGCCGTCCAGCACCGGCATCTGGCAATCCATCAGCACCACGTCCACGCCGCCCTCGCGAAGGGCGGCCAGTGCCTGCTCGCCGTCGGCGGCGTTGCGCACCTCGCACTGGAACACGCGCAGCAGATGCTCGGCCACCATCCGGTTGACCGTGTTGTCTTCCACCAGCAGCACGCGCAGGTGCAATGGCGGCAGCGTCGGTGCGGGCAAGCCGTCTTCGGCATTGGCCAGCAGGGCGGCAGGGCGGGCAGGCGTGGCAGGCGCCGCCAGCAGTGCATGCAGGGCTGCATCATCGAAATGCGGGAGCAGCTGGCGTTGGCGCGGGCGTTGTGCAGGCGTGTCTTCCTGCAGCCACAGTACCTGCAGTGCATCATCGTCGCCGCGCTCGGCCAGCGCCTGCTGCAGCGTGACCTCGCCGTTGCGGCGGGTGCGGGAATCGACAATCAGCCATGCCGGTGCTGGTTGTCCGGGCCGCGCGGGAGCGCGCAGGCGCTCGACCACGGCATCCAGCTGTGCCAGCACCTGCACCTGCAGCCCATGGTGGGCGGCGATGCGCTCGATGCGTGCCTGCAGCGTTGCATCGGCGCTGAACAACAGTAGCGCTGCGGGGGCGCGCGCCATCGCAGGCAGGTCGCCGGGTACTTTCAGCAGCGGGATCTCGAACCAGAACGTTGCGCCCTGGCCGGGTGTGGACTGCACGCCGATCTGCCCGTGCATCAGGTCGATGATGCGCTTGCAGATGGCCAGGCCCAGGCCGGTGCCACCGTAGATGCGCGTGGTCGAGGCATCGGCCTGGCTGAAGGACTGGAACAGGCGTGCCTGCAGTGCCTCATCGATGCCGATGCCGGTGTCGATGATCTCGAAGCGCAGCTGGTGCTGGGCCGCACCTTCGCCCAGGCGCTGCACGCGCAGCTGCACCTGGCCGCGGGCGGTGAACTTGATGGCGTTGGCCAGCAGGTTGCTCAGCACCTGGCGCAGGCGTACCGGGTCGCCGCGCACCGGCAGGCGCACCGATGGGTCAAGCTGCAGGGCCAGGGACAGGCCCTTGGCATCGGCGGCGCGCTGCATCAGCTGCACCACGCCATCGAGCAGGTCGCGCAGGTTGAAGCTGGTGATCTCCAGTTCCAGCGCCTGCGCTTCCAGCCGGGAGTAGTCGAGGATGTCGTCGACGATGCGCAGCAGCTGCTGTGAACTGGCCGAAGCGGTGGCCAGCATCTGCCGCTGGTCCTCACCCAGCGGCCCGCGCGCGATCAGCTCCAGCATCGGCAGGATGCCGTTGAGCGGCGTGCGGATCTCGTGGCTCATCGTGGCCAGGAACTCGCCCTTGGCCAGCACGGCCGCTTCGGCGGCCTGCTTGGCCTGCAGCAGCTGCTGTTCCAGCTGGCCCTGGCGTTCGGTGGTATGGCGCAGCTGGTCGCGCTCGGCGGCCAGCGCGCTGTGCTCGCGCTGCAGCTGGGCCAGTGCCCGGCTGCGCGCGCGCAGGCGCATGCCCAACAGCAGCAGTGCGACGGCCGCAGCAAGGGCAACCAGCAGCACGCCCCACAGCGGCACCTCAGAGCACCGCGTTGTGGAAGTCGAAGTTCAGGTCACTGCCGGCCGACTGCACCATGTTGCCCTGGATGTAATCGACGCCGCCGACCCACATCGCTGCCGCGGCCTGCGGGTCCTCGATCTGCTGGCCGATGATCTGCAGCCCGGCGGCATGCGCCTGTTCGATCGCCTTGCGCAGTTCCTCGCGCGTGGCCGGGTTGGAATGGCTGCTGGAGAAACGCGCGGCCATGCGCACGAACGACAGCGGCAGCTGGGTCAGCAGTGCATCGGCTTCGCCACTGGGTTCGAACTGGCTCAGGCAGAAGCGCACGCCGGCGCCGGCCATGCGCTGGCAGAACTGCTGCAGCGGCACGGTGTGGATCAGCGCGTCGGGCAGGCGCACGTCGATCACCAGCGCACTGCCGGGCAGGTCACGCTGCTGCAGTGATTCCAGCAGCCAGTCGCCAAAGGCATCGCGCTGCAGGGTGCGCAGCGACTGCGAAACGAACAGGTTCAGCGGTTGCGTTGCGTGCCTGTACAGGTCCAGCAGGCCCAGCGCATGGTCCATCACCTGCTGGTCGAGGTCGGCGATGCGGCCTGCCGCTTCGGCGGCGGGAATCACCTGGCCGGCCGCCAGCACCGTACCGTCGGCCTGGCGCAGGCGCAGCAGCAGCTGGTACTGCGCGGTGTTGCCACCGGCGACGGCGACGATCGGCTGATAGGCCAGCTCCAACTGGCCCTCCAGCAGTGCCAGGTGTTCCTGTTCGGTGACGGCCTGGCGATGCACATGGCCTGCCACGCCGGCGCTGAGCAGGCGTGCCTGCAGGGTGGTGCGCTCGACCGCTTCCAGTGCAGCGTTGGCATCGTCGAAGCCCGGCGACAGCGGCGCGTAACCCACCACGCCGCGCAGATGCACCGATTCATCATCGCGGATCACGAAGGCGCGCGCCGAGAGCTGCTCACGCAGGGTCGCGGCGATGCTTTCCAGGCTGTCTTCATCGGTATTGCGGGCCAGCAGCAGGAAGCTGTTGTCGTTCAGGCGTGCCAGCAGGTGCGGATGGCCGGCCTCGGCCAGGCGCTGCCCGGCCTGCACCATCAGGCGCTCGAAGGCGGCGTAGCCATAGCGTTCGCGCAGGCCCAGCGCGCTGGCCACTTCAATGAAGAACACGCCGCCCCGGTCGCGGTGGGTGAGGGTGGCGTTGAGTTGCTGCAGCACGTGGTGACGTGTCGGCAGGCCGGTTTCCGGATTGCTGGTGGCCGGTGCGCCGGTAGCACCAGGCAGGGTTGCTGCCTGCGCACGTGCGCGGCGGATGCGGTTGGCCACCGCCGCGATCAGGTGGCGGGGGCGGATCGGCTTGCTCAGGTAATCGTCGGCGCCGCTGTCGAGCACCTCGAACTGGCGTTCCGGGTCCGGATCGCCGCTCAGGAACACGATCGGCAGCAACTGCAGGCCAGGCTGCTGGCGGATCAGCGCGGTCAGGCGCATGCCGTCCAGGCCGGGCAGGTGCAGGTCCATCAGGATCAGGTCGGGCCGATGCTCCTTGATCGCCTGCAGCGCGCCGTCGGCATCGCTGTGCACGATCGCCTGCATGCCGGCGCCATGCAGCACGCTCTGTGCGAACAGGGCCTGCGGGCGGTCGTCCTCGACGATCAGCACGCGGTAGGGCGAATCGGAGGGCGGCGGCGCCTGGTCGTTGTTGCCAGCCTCGGCAAGCACGGCCGGGGCCGGCAACGGCGGCGGTGCGCTGCCGATCGATGCGGGTGCGTCGGAGGCGGCCAGCGGCGGAACCGCGGCCGGCGCTGCGGCGACCGCGCTCGCCGGTTCAGCGGTCCAGCGTTGCCAATGATCGGCCGGAGGGGTTTCAGCGCGTCCCGGGCGGGCGCCCGCGGGGGATTCGTTTGCGGCCATCGGTGCTCCTGGTGTTCGCGTCCATTATGCGACAAGCCCGGCGATCAACCGGTACCGGGCTGGCGTGGACTGTCGGGCGACGCACTGCGTGCCAGCCAGCGCACGCCCTTCCACAAGGTGCGCCAGACCAGCCACACCAGCAGCGCGCCGGCCAGGCTGCAGGCCAGCACCACGATCAGCGCGATCCACGGGTGTGCCAGGGCCAGGGCCAGGCCACCGACCACCACGGTGTCCTCGGCGGCGGAGGCCACCCAGTTGCTGGCAGGCTCGGGCGATGTATTGAGCAGGGCGCGGGTGCCGGCCTTCAGGCCATGGCTGGCCAGCGCGACACCGGCACCGGCAGCAAGTGCGCCGGTGCCCAGCTGCCCATCCGGCGACAGCGTGGCTGCGGCAAGGAAGGCACCTGCGGGTACGCGTGCCAGGGTCTGCACCAGATCCCACGCCGAGTCGACGCCGGGAATCTTGTCGGCGAAGAATTCGGTCACCGCCAGCGCTGCCGAGGTGCCCAGCACCCACCACGATTCCGTGGCCTGCAGGGCCGGCGGCAGGTCGACCCAGCCGAGCAGGCCGGCCAGGCCGACACCGAACACGGTGAGGTAGACGCGGATGCCGGCCAGCCAGGCCAGCAGGATGCCGATCACGAACAGGTGGGCTTCGGTCATGGCGATGCTCCGGCGACGGAACTGTGCAGGGGACCACACTATCGACGATGGCATGCCTGAACGCCACAGACGGTGGCTCGCCACTGCGCAGGAAACCCACCCGTCCTGTCATACACTAGCCCGTCGTTTGCCACAGGGGCCGTACCGGTGTCGCCCTCGCGATGCCCCCGGAATCCACCCATGACCAACCGTCCTCCCATGCGCGTGCAGGTTCGCCTGCCCGGCGCGCCGCAACCGCCGGCCGACCGTCGCCGCCTGCTGGTGATCGGCGGCATCTGGCTGCTCAGCCTGGTGCTGGCCGTGCTGGGTGGCTGCTGGATGGCCACGCCGCGCGATGCACAGGGCCAGCGCCTGCAGGCCGCCGAGAAGCGCGCCGAGACGTTGCAGGCGCAGCTGACCGAACTGCGCCAGAAGCAGGCCACGCTGGAAGCCTCCGACCGCATCAGCCGCGCCGCCAACACCGAGGTGCAGTCCTCGCTGGCCGAACGCGATGAGGAAATCGCCGGCCTGCGCGCCGACGTTGCCTTCTATGAGCGCCTGGTGGGTTCGACCAGCCAGCGCAAGGGCCTGAACACCCATTCGATCGAGTTCAGCCCGGAAGCGGCCGGCACCTGGCAGTACACCGCCGTGCTGACACAGAACCTCAACCGCGGCGCCATCAGCCAGGGGCAGATGCGTTTCACCGTGGAAGGCGTCAAGAACGGCAAGCTGGCCACGATCAGCTGGGATGATCTGCACCAGCGCAGCAAGGTACCGGGACAGGATTACTCGTTCCGGTACTTCCAGCAGCTCACCGGCAGCGTGATGCTGCCGGCTGACTTCACCCCGCAACGCGTGCGGGTGACATTGGGGAGTGGTACGGGGGGTACCACCCAGGTATTCGACTGGAAACAGGCCGGTGCGCCGGCCGCCAAAGGGGAGTAGGCAGATGTTCGGAAGCAGCAAATCCAACCGTGAAGGCCAGCTGGTGGTGGATGCCCTGATCGGCAACCAGGTGGTGATCCGCGGTGATGTGGAATTCAGTGGTGGCCTGTATGTGGAAGGCCGCATCCATGGCAAGGTGATCGCCGCCGAAGGCGCCAGTGGCGCGACCCTGACGGTCGCCGAGCATGGCGTGATCGAAGGTGAGATCCGTGCCCAGGTGGTGGTCATCAGTGGACGCCTGGACGGCGACGTGCATGCCACCGAGAAGGTCGAACTGACCCCGAGCGCGCGGGTCAATGGCAATGTCCATTACCAGGTGGTGGAGATGAATGCGGGTGCCCAGCTGAACGGCCGCCTGATCCATGCCAGCGCCCCGATGGCGGCCCTGCCGGCCCCGGAAGGTGATGAGGCCAATGGCGGCAAGGGTGACACCGCCGCACGCCGCAAGCTGGCCGAGGCGATGGCTTGAAAGCCATCGTCGGCACCCCCATGCTGACACCATGAGCACGCTAGTCTCCCTGCCCGGCGCCACCCCGGTTGCCGCGCCCGATTACCAGTCGCTGGAGCGCCCGCTGAACTTCACCGAGTCGGCGGCCGCCAAGGTCAAATCCCTGATCCAGGAAGAGGGCAACCCCGACCTGGCCCTGCGCGTGTACATCGAAGGCGGTGGCTGTTCGGGCTTCCAGTACGGGTTCGAGTTCGACGAGAACCGTGCCGAGGATGACCTGGCGGTACAGACCAGCGGGGTGACCCTGCTGGTCGACCCGCTGAGCCTGCAGTACCTGATGGGCGCCGAGGTGGACTACACCGAGAGCCTGACCGGTGCCCAGTTCGTGATCCGCAACCCGAACGCCAAGACCACCTGCGGCTGCGGCAGCAGCTTCAGCATGTAAGAGGCCTGTGGCCGGAAGGTGCCAACCAAGGTTGGCACCTCAGTAGATCCACGCCATGCGTGGATGCTGTGCCTGCACGCCCACACCGGCAGATTGCGCACAGCGCCGAACTTGCCACCTGCATCGATTGGCGGCACGCTTGCCGGATGCCCAATACTCCTTCGCCGCTTTCCGGTTTCGCCTTCGTTGGCGAACCGCTGGAGCGCGCCGATGCCCTGCGCGACGATGCCGATGCACTGGCGCGCCTGTGGGCGGGCGCGCGCATTCTCGTGCTCGATCAGGACGGCAGCGCCTTCACCGGCGATGACGACCAGCCGCTGGTGCTGACCGGCGCCGACATCGGCGGCGGCCCGGGTGCCGCGATCTTCCTCGGCCTGCGTGGCGAGCAGGCCTGGTTTTCGGTCGAAGCCGCCAGCGTTACGGTTACTGCGCCCCGCCGGCTCGACCTGCGCCAGGCCGCACTGCTGTGGCCGATGGCCGATGCGACCGCCTTCAGTTATGCCCGCGGCATGTCCTACTGGCACTCGCGCACCCGCTTCTGCGGCGTGTGCGGCGGTGCCGTGGCGTTTGCCCGTGGCGGCTTCGTTGGCCGTTGCGCGCAGTGCGCCACCGAGCATTACCCGCGTGTCGATCCCGCCGTGATCGTCGCCGTGGAAAACCAGGGCCGGCTGCTGCTGGGCCGGCAGTCGAACTGGGCACCGCGGCGTTACTCGGTGCTGGCCGGCTTCGTCGAACCCGGCGAGACCTTCGAGCAGACCGTGGTGCGTGAAGTGCACGAGGAGAGCAAGGTACGGGTGACTGCCTGCCAGTACCTCGGTTCGCAGCCGTGGCCGTTCCCGGGTGCGCTGATGATCGGTTTCCGTGCACAGGCGCAGGATGACCTGCCGACCGTGGATGGCGAGCTGGAAGATGCGCGCTGGTTCAGTGCCGACGAGATCGGTGCTGCACTGGCACGCGATGTGGAGGACGATGGCCAGGGCATCCGCCTGTCGCCGCCGATCTCGATTTCGCGCGGCCTGATCGAACACTGGTACCGGCAGCAGAAGGGCTGAGCGGGGCTGACGGTGGCGCCTGTATTGCCGCCACCTGAACACGGCCCGGGTTACAGTCCGGTTCACCGCTGAGGGCGCCGCTGCGACAGGTAAGGTAGCGACGCCGAGCGTTCTGTTTCGTAGGGAGACCTGCCATGTTCACCACTCTGGCCGCCGTGCTGGTGGCACTGGCCCTGGGCCATGTTGCCCCGGCCGCTGCCGCCTCGCTGCGCCGTTTCGACGGCTTCCGGCGTTGGCTGGGCTGGCTGGACGCGCGCGGTGGCAAGGCCTGGCAGGGGCCGGCAGGCGTTGCCCTGGCACTGCTGCCGCCGCTGCTGCTGATGGCGCTGCTGGCGTGGTTGCTGCGTGGGGTGCTGTTCGGCCTGCCGTCGCTGCTGCTGGGCGTGGCGGTGCTGGCGTGGTGCTGGGGCCCGCGCGATCTGGACCGCGATATCGAAGCGATCATCGATGCCGATGACGCGGCGACGCGCCAGGCCGCGGTGCGTAACCTGCAGGCGGCCGGTGGCAGCCTGCGCGAGGACATTCCGTCACTGGTCGAGGCAACCGTGCTCAACGCCTTGCGGCGCTGGTTCGCGGTGCTGTTCTGGTTCCTGCTGCTGGGCCCGGCCGGTGCGCTGGGTTACCGACTATTGGCGTTGATGGCGGAAAGCCCGATGCGCGCCCGCGTGCCGGTGGAGCCGCTGGCACTGGCGCAGCGCCTGCTGGGCTGGATCGAGTGGCCGGTGGCGCAGCTGATGGCATTCTCGATGGCGCTGGTGGGCAACTTCGATACGGCGTGGAAGGCCTGGCGCCAGGCCCACGGCGAGCGCCTGGCCGGCAACATCGGCTTCCTGGGCGCGGTGGCGCGGGCCAGCGTCAACGCCGAGCTGCGCGAGGATGCGCATGATTACACCGAGGCGGGGCTGTTGCCGGTGTGGCAGCGGTTGCCGGACCTGCGGGATGCGATGAGCCTGGTGTGGAGGATGCTGCTGCTGTGGCTGGCGATCCTCGCCCTGCTGGTGATTGCAGGCTGGGTGACGTAGTTGCTTTGCAGGGCTTGCAGCCCTGCACCTGCAGAAGCAACAGCAACAGTAACAGCAGCTCTGGATTGGTGATGGTTGAGCGGGGCGGTGTGGGGCTGCAGGACACGCCGTAAACCCGTCCTTGGGGGCTCGATGGCGCCATCCATGGCGCCAACGGTCCCGCCAGCCCACCCCGACCCAACCCTCTCGGCATTCCTGTGACGGACGGCAAGAGCGTTGGGTTTCCAAGTGGGAAGAGGGGGCAGATCCGTTTTCCTGCGGAAAGCGAATCTGAACCCGGAAGCGGTGCTGTTGCTCTTGCTCTTCCTTCTTCAATCCGGGGTGGACGCGCACGGAAACTGTCCGTGGCCGGGAGGGTGGGCTGCGCAGGGGCGTGAGCCGCATGGATGCGGCGACCGAGCTTACATGGACGTACTTGCAGCGGCCCCTGCGCAGCCCACCCTCCCGGCCAACCCTCAGTAGCCACGCGCCTACCGCGACCACCCCGAGGGGCATCGCCGTTGGCTGGATATCCAGATGCCCCGTAAACGAAAACGCCCCAGCGCAGGGCCAGGGCGTTCTCGTACTTCAGGTCAGGCGGGCATCAGAATTCCTGCCAGTCTCCATCAGCCAGTTCGGTGGCCATCGGGCGGCCGCCTGCAGTGCGTCGGGCCTGTGGGGCGACCGGAGCCGGTGCGACCGGTGCGGCGGCACGTGGTGCCGGCGCTGCAACTGCCTTGCGGGGGGCGGCCACGACCTCGGCTTCGTCGACCACGAAGATCGAGACCGCCTCGCTCAGGTGGCCCGCCTGTTCTTCCATCGCACGTGCGGCGGCGGTGGCTTCTTCCACCAGCGCGGCGTTCTGCTGGGTGGTTTCGTCCATCTGCACTACGGTCTGGTTGACCTGCTCGATGCCAGCACTCTGTTCCTGCGAAGCCGCGGAGATCTCGGCCATGATGTCAGTCACGCGCTGCACCGAGGCGACGATCTCGCCCATGGTGGCGCCGGCCTTGTGCACCAGCGCCGAGCCGTCGTTGACCTTGCCGACGGAGTCGTCGATCAGGCCCTTGATCTCCTTCGCGGCAGCGGCCGAGCGCTGGGCTAGGGTACGCACTTCGCTGGCGACCACGGCGAAGCCACGGCCCTGTTCACCGGCACGCGCGGCCTCAACCGCGGCATTCAGTGCCAGGATGTTGGTCTGGAAGGCGATGCCGTCGATGACCGAGATGATCTCGGCGATCTTCTTCGACGAGGCTTCGATGGCCGACATGGTGGTGACCACCTGGCCGACCACTTCACCGCCCTGCGAGGCGACGCCATGCGCGCCGATGGCGAGCTGGTTGGCCTGGCGGGCATGCTCGGCGTTCTGGCGCACGGTGGAGGTCAGCTCCTCCATCGAGGCGGCGGTTTCTTCCAGGTTGGCGGCCTGCTGCTCGGTGCGGCGCGACAGGTCACTGTTGCCCGAGGCGATCTCGCCGGCGGCCGAGCTGATCGCGCGGCTGGACTGCTTGATGCGGGTGACGATCTCGCTCAGCTGCGCGGCGGTCGCGTTGGCGTCGTCTCGCATACGGGCGAACACGCCCTGGTAATCGCCGTGCATGCGCACGGTCAGATCACCCTGCGACAGCGCGGCGAGCAGGCCGGAGATCTGTTCTATGCTGCCGGCGTTGGCGTCGAGCAGGCCGTTGATCTGCTGGGCCAGCTGCAGGAAGAAGCCTTCCTTGTCGCTGGAATCGATGCGGCCGGACAGGTCGCCGGCAGCAGCCTGGGCGATCACGCGGGCCACTTCGGCTTCCACCTGCGCTTCCTGGGTGCGGTCGCGCCATTCCACCACGTAGCCGACGGTGTCGCCGCCTTCATTGCGGATGGTCGAGACCACCTGGGCGAACTGGGCGTCGCCGTACTGCATCGGGCGACGGGCGACGCCGTGTGCCTTCAGGTTGCCCAGCAGGGTCTGGTCCATCTCGCCGCGATGCTCCAGCACGGTGACCGGCTTGCCGATCAGCGAGGCTTGTGCGTCGAAGTCCGGCAGGTCGCGGCGCACGTCGTCCTGGTACTGGCTCAGGGTCTGTTGCAGGGCGCGATTGGTGTAGACGATGGTATTGCTGGTGTCGGTCAGGTACACGCCGGTGGAGCTGTAGTCCAGCGCGGTGCGGATGCGCAGGTTCTCGCGGGCGATGGCCTGGTCGGTTTCGGTGCGCTCGCGCAGGTCGCGCTGCATGCGCTGCATCGCCTGCATCAGTTCGCCCACTTCGTCCTGGCGGCTGACGTCGATGTGGCCATCGAGCTTGCCGCCGGCCACATCGTTGGCAACCGAGACGGCGCCGCGCACGCTGCCGACCAGGGCACGGGCAAACAGCCAGACCAGCACCAGGCCGAGTGCGGCGCCGCCCAGCAGGGCGATCACGGTCAGCACGGCCGAGGCGGAGTAGGTGGATTCGGCCTCTTCGCGCGAGGCGCGGGCGAGGCGGTTGTCTTCGGCGATCAGCGCTTCCAGCGCCGAAGCGGCCTTGCGGTGCTTGGTGCGGGTCTCGCCGACGAAGGTATCGATGGCGTCGTCCGGCAGGTCCAGTTCCAGCATCTCGGTGACGCTGTCATAGGAGGCCAGGGCGTCCTTCCATTCCTTGGCGAAGGTGTCGAACAGCTTCTTCTGCTGTGCGTTGTCGACCAGCTTCGGATAGTCCTTGATCGACTTGTCCATGCTGGTACGCAGCTCGACGGTCTGCTTGCGTGCATCAGCCTTGACGTCGTCACTGGCGCGGATCAGCTGCTGGTAGGCGGCGTTGCGGTATTCACCCAGCATGCCGCGCATCTCGCCGGCCATGCGGATGCTCTCCATGCGAGAACCCGCCAGCTCGGTGGTGACGTTGTTCAGCGAGTGCAGGCCGCGATAGGCGACGATACCCTGCAGCAGCATCACCAGCAGGAGGACCCCGAAGGTCAGCAGCAGCTTCGGCATCAGTTTCAGGTTGTTGATCCACGGCATGGGCGTTGCGAGCTCCTAAGGCAGACGCGCCCGGGCATCGGGCCCGGTTGCAGCAGAAACCACGCCGGCACCAGGTCCGGCGTGGTTCGACGGACAGCGGATTACTTGATGTTGGCCAGCTTCAGGCCGGCCGGCGAGCTGACTTCGATTTCGGCGCGCGAGGCGTCGCGCTGGATCTTGCCGATCACGCAGACGGTCTTGCCTTCCAGGGTTTCCAGCGGGAAGGAGAACTTGCCGCGGTTCTCGCCAGCGATGCGGGCCGAGAAGGTGTGGCGCGGGAAGGCGCCGCCCATGTACAGGAAGGTCGGCTGGCCTTCGGAACCTTCTGCGTAGCGGGCCTTCTCGACCTTGCCGCAGACCATGCCGTCCTTGCCGACCGAGCGCGGTGCCAGTTCCGGCGGGATCATGTCGGCCGACTGGGCGAACGCGGCGGAAGCAGTGGTGGCCAGGACAGCGGCCGAAACGAACGCAAGCAGGGACTTCATCGAGGTGTATCTCCGGGGATGGTGATGGTCGTTCCGGTTCTGCGCGCTCCTGCGCGACCGGCTTCTGTCCCCCTATCGGCACTGCCGGAGGGAACTGAAGGGGTTTGTGACCAGAACGTGAAGCAGGTCCGTTCGATCAGGCAGCGGCGTCTTCAACGATGCTGGCCTGGCCCATGTCGGCGCTGTCCAGCAGAGTCTCGATGTCGAGCAGGATCAGCATGCGGTCGTCCTGCGTGCCGATGCCGGAGATGAAGCGGGTATCGACGGCGGCGCCGAATTCAGGGGTCGGGCGGATCTGCTCGGCCGACAGCGGGATCACGTCCGAGACGCTGTCGACGACGATGCCGACCACGCGGTCGTCGACGTTCAGCACGATCATCACGGTGAAGGCGTCGTAGCGGGCATCGTCCAGGCGCAGCTTCAGGCGCAGGTCGATCACCGGGACGATGGTGCCGCGCAGGTTGATCACGCCCTTGATGTAGTCCGGTGCATCCGGGACCCGGGTGACCGCGTCATAGCCGCGGATTTCCTGGACCTTGAGGATGTCCACGCCGTAGTGCTCGGCACCGAGGGTGAAGCTGAGGAATTCGCCACCGGCGCTGGCGGCGGAGCTGGTCTTGTCGTTCATCGAGGGGTCCTGGTTCTGCCGGAAGTCCCGGTGTCAGGCTCGATATCGGCCCCTCGTCGGGGGACTTTAGGTGCCGGGGGAAGGCATCCACGCATGGCGTGGATCTACCGGGGAAGATGGGGGCATCCACGCATGGCGTGGATCTACACGGGAAGCGGTAGTGCCGGCCGCTGGCCGGCAACCTGGCAACAATGTGGATACGGCCATTGCCGGCCAGCGGCCGGCACTACCTGTCCGGAGGCCTCACAGCTCGCCGTTGCGGCGCGCCTTGCGCTGGCGGTCGATGCGGAAGATGTAGCGCTGGATGGCACTGTCGGCGCCACGCGGCAGGATGTCGAAGCGCATGCCCACGCGCTTGATCTCGATGCCATTGGGTTGGCGCTGCGGCAGCAGGTTGCAGACGACCAGCTCGATCTCCAGGTCGGGGCCGTCGGGCAAAGACAGCATCGCCGGGTAGCGCTTCTGCAGGCTGAACACCGCGCAGTCGGTAGGTACGGCCACCGCCAGGCCGCCGCCGCTGATGTCCACCACCCGCATCGACAGCGCTTCGGCACGGCTCTCGCCGGCGGGGATCAGCAGCTGGGGTGAATCGGTCACTGGCGTCTCCAGCCGGTACATCTCACGTCGCTGCAGATGGACCAGTTCGTCCGGCAGAGGGGCACGGAAGGCGACGTGGCCGTCGTTGTCCACACGCTGCAGTGCCTGCAGGCGGAACCGAACCAGCACACGTTCGAGCTGGGCAAAGCACAGCAGATGGTCGGCCTGTTCGGCGGCGCGGTTGGACGCCTCCTGCGGGCTGCCATCGAGCAGCAGGGTGTCGTCGTCCTCGTCGAGCTCAAGCAGCGCGGTCGGGAACGAGCGGTCGCGGCCGTCGATATGCGCATTGATCAGTGATCGCTGGTCGATCAACGATCGCAGCAGCTGCCGCAGCTGGCGCGGATTACGGACCAGGAAACGTTCGTCAGCGGCATCAGCCGCGTGGACATCATGCACTGCAGTGTCGTTGCCGTCGGACATGGAATCTACGGTCAGGGGCGGGCGCCAGCACGCGTTGGCGCGAGGCTCGATGGGGATATCGGCTACTGTGCCCGATTATGAAGTGAGAATTGCATCACTTTCCATGCGTCAGGGGTCGGATCCCTTTCCCGAAGGAAAGGGATCCGACCCCGGGTACATCAGAACTCCTGCCAGTCGCCGTCTGCGGCCAGCGCCGGCTGGGCCGTCGCCGTGCGCAGCGTACGCGCCGGGACCGGCTTTGCGGCCGGTGCGGCGGCTGCGACCTGGCGCGGTACCGGTGCCGCCAGTGGGCGTGCCGGGATGGCCGTCGTGCCCTGTGATGCCAGCCGGAAGCGGGCCACGGCTTCACCGAGCTGCACGGCCTGGTCTTCCATTGCACGTGCGGCAGCGGTGGCTTCTTCCACCAGCGCAGCATTCTGCTGGGTGGTCTCGTCCATCTGCACCACGGTCTGGTTGACCTGCTCGATGCCCGCCGACTGCTCGCGCGAGGCTGCCGAGATCTCGGCCATGATCTCGTTCACTCGACCGACCTGGCCGACGATTTCCTGCATGGTGCGGCCCGCGCCGTGCACCAGCTGCGCACCGGCACCGACCTGCGCCACCGAGGCGTCGATCAGCTCCTTGATCTCCTTGGCCGCGCCTGCCGAGCGCTGGGCCAGCGCACGCACTTCGCTGGCGACCACGGCGAATCCGCGGCCCTGTTCGCCGGCACGCGCCGCTTCCACCGCCGCGTTCAGCGCCAGGATGTTGGTCTGGAACGCGATGCCATCGATTACCGAAATGATCTCGGCAATGCGCTGCGAGGAGGCCTCGATCTGTTCCATGGTCTGCACCACCTGGCTGACCACCTGCCCGCCTTCGCTGGCCACGCCCGCTGCGGAGCCGGCCAGGGTGTTGGCCTGCAGCGCGTGGTCGGCATTCTGGCGCACCGTGGAGGTCAGCTCTTCCATCGAGGCCGCGGTCTCTTCCAGGTTCGCCGCCTGCTGCTCGGTGCGGCGCGACAGGTCACTGTTGCCGGCGGCAATCTCACCCGCCGCCAGGCGGATGCTGGCCGCCGACTGCTGGATCTGGCCAACGATCTGGGTCAGCTGCTGCACGGTGCTGTTGGCATCGTCGCGCATCACCGCGAACACGCCGTGGAAGTCACCCTGCATGCGCGCGCTGAGGTCGCCTGCGGCAATCGCGCGCAGCAGCGTCGACAGCTCGGCCAGGTTGTGGTCGCTGACCTGCATCATGGTGTTGAGGGTTTCCACCATGCGGCGGAAGTCGTGGTCGAAACGCAGCGTGTCGCCGCGCACCGCAAAATCGCCGGCGGCGGCGGCAGCGGCCAGCTGCTGGATCTGATCGTTGATCGCAGCCAGGTTGCTCTTGGTAGTGGCCATTGCAGCGGTGAACACCGCCTTCTCGCCCGGCAGCGCTTCCATGTCCACGCTCAGGTCACCCACCGCATAGCGTTGCATCACGTCGACCAGGCGCTGGGTGACGGCGTTGCTGGAGGCCACCAGCTTGTTGCTGTCAGCCACCATCCGGCCGTACTCACCCGGGAACGCCGAGGCGTCCATGCGGTAGCTGATTTCACCGGCGTCATGGCGACGCGCCATTTCCGCCTGCGCCGCCATCACCGACTGCAGCTGCCCCCGCATGCCCTGCATCGCGTCCAGCAGGCGGCCCACTTCGTCGTTGCTGCGTGCCGGCAGGGTGCTGTCCAGCTTGCCCGCGGCGACGTCGCCGGCCACGCGCACGGCTTCGGCCAGTGGGCGGATCGCCAACCGGCGCAGCAGCACATAGACACCGGCACTCAGCGTCAGCGCGGCCACCACACCAACCAGCAGGGTCAGCCACAGCAGCTGGCGCGCCTCGGCCACGATCACCGCGTGCGGCATCACCACACCCAGTGCAAAGCGCTGCGGCGCATCGCCCACACGCAGCGGCACGTATACGCGCACGTTGCCGGCGGCATCCGGAGTGAAGGCTTCGAACCGGCGGTCGGCGGCGATGTCTGCCAGCATGCTGCGGGTCAATGCGTCGCCACGCGGCTTGCCGATTTCGGCGGCATTGGCCGAGGCCAGCACCACGCCATTCGGCGAGAGCAGTTCGACGCGCCCGGCGCCCATCGGCTTCAGCGTGGCCAGGTGCTTCTGCAGCGCCGCCAGCGAGAAGTCCACAGTGAATACACCGAGGAACCGGCCGTTTTCGATGATCGGCGTGCTCAGCGTGCTCATCAGCACCTGCTGGCCACCGATGTCGTAGGCGTAGGGCTCGCTTACCTTCGCCAGCTTGTCGCGGCTGGGCACCATGTACCAGTCACCGGAGCCACTGGCCGTCTCGGTGTAGTCGGTCATCGTCGACTGCTGCGGCTTGCCGTCGTGCCAGGCCCAGTAGCTCATGTAACGACCGGTGGCATCGTGCGCTTCGGTGTTGACGAACTCGGCATCCTTGCCATCGAAGGCGTCGGCCTCCCACATGGTGCTCTTGCCCAGCCACTCGGGGTGGGTGCGCAGCTGCTCGCCCAGCACGGCAGCCAGGCTGGCACGGTCCGGAACATCGCCGCGCGCGCGCTGGGCGAGCACGGCCTCGACCATGGCGTCGTTGCTGGCAAAGGCGGTGCCCAGATCGGCCGCGACCTGGCGGGCTTCGGCGGTGGCTTCGCTGGCCATGGTCTGGCGCGAGGCGTCGATCAGGCTGGCGCTGGCCTGGCGGTAGATCAGGAACGCAGTCAGGCCGAAGCACAGCAGCGCGATCGCAGCGGTGCCCAGCATCAGCTTGTGGGCGATGCTGCCCGGGCGGCGGGCAGCGGCGGAACGGGGAGAAGGCATGGAAGGATCCGCAAGGCAGTTCAGGACGACCGGCACCGCGAGGGCACCGCGCAGGTGCGCGATCCGTCGCGCAGGCCACCGGCCGCCGGGACACGCCCGGCGCTGGAAGCGCACCGGGTTAGCGGCCGCCTGCGAACGAGGTTGAGGCGGTCCATCTGCACATTCCTGAACCTGCTCAGGGTCGGGTCAGGAACCCGCCCGGCTGCCGCCCTATTCGGCCACGCGGTCCTTGATCCATTCCGCCCGCGGCAGCACCTCGATGCTGCCAACCGCGTACTGCTGCAGCACGTCGTCCGGGCCGAAGCGCGGCTGCCAGCCCAGTGTGCTGCGCATCAGTGCACTGTCGTAGACGCGGTCAATGCTCAGCGGCAGCGGCCAGCCACGGCGCTCGAACTCGGCCAGCAACTGCGGGGCGCGGCGGGCCAGCACCCTGCGCGGCTGGGTCGCCAGTTCCAGGCAATCCTCACGCAGGAACGGCGTCGGTGCGCAGGCAATGTAGCGTGCGAAGGCAGCGCCCTCATCGTGCAGCAGCGCGGCATGTGCGCTGGCCACGTCGCGCGCGTCGATACCGCGGTGCAGGCGGAACATCGCCATCCGCTCCGGTGGCTCGGGGAAACAGCGGGCCATGCGCAGCACGCGCACGCTGAAGCCCGGCGCCGCAGCGGCTTCAGCCAACGCCTCGGCCTGCAGCTTGCTGCGATGGTAGATGGTGCGTGGCAGCGGCTCGGTATCTTCATCGATCCAGCGGCAACCGCCCGCCACCACCGCATGGCCATACAGCGCCGTGGTGCTGGTCAGCACGAAGCGGCGTGCACCGGCCTCGCGGGCAGCCTGCAACAGGTGTGCAGTCGCCTCCACATTGATCTGCTGGAATACCGCATCCGGCACCAGGCCGACATGGGGTGCGTGCAGGGCGGCGGTATGGATCACCGCGTCGACGCCCTGCACTGCCCGGATCACGGCCTGACGATCGGTGACATCGGCAATGATGCGGGTGGTGGCGAATGGGCTGCGATCCAGCCCCACCACTTCGTGGGCCGCCGCCAGCGCGCCGAAGATCGCACGCCCGATCCGCCCGGAACTGCCGGTCAACAGAATCTTCATTGAGTCCATTCACTCGAAGCGCCCGGGAACTACCGGGATGCATCGATTCTAGGCACGCTGCATGTCGTCTGCGATAGGGCGCGGTTGCAATTGTGCGTTCATTCTGGCGATGCCGATCGGGCCAGCAGCTGCCGGGCGACGAACAGCGGATCGTCACCGCCTGCTGCATCAGGCGTGACGCCGGTGCGTTCCCAGTTGGTTCCGGTACGGAGGTTGATCGGCTGCCGGTCGGGAATGCTGATCTGATAGCCATCCGGCAGCAGCACAGGATCATCGAACATATGTGCCGCACCGCCACTTCGACTACCAACGACACGTGCCCGCCCCTGCGCCTGCAGCGAGTACGCGACGAATTCGGCGGCCGACCCGGTGCGGCGGTCGATCAGCACCACCAGCGGCTTCAGGTACAGCCCCAGGCTCGCCGGTGGCAACGGTACCGGACTGCGCTGGCCACGGCGTTGCAGTGACTGCACCTGGGTGATCTCCGCCGCCAGCAGGGTCCGCACCAGCAGGTCCGCACTGCCGTCATCGCCACCACCGTTCTGGCGCAGGTCCAGCACCAGGCCGTCGGTGTCGGCCAGCAGGGTGAAGGCAGCAGCCAGCTTCGGCCGGGCCAGATCGAGCGGATAGAAGGTGCTCAGGCGCAGGTAACCGATGTTGCCTTCCAGCACCCGCACCTCGCGCACGCCCGCACCATTGCTGCGCGCATCCGCGCGCCAGGCCATCAGCCAGTCGTCCTGGCCGGCGCGGGCATCCACCCGCTCGACATGGAAGTGGCCATCGAACACGTCCAGATCCTGGTTCAAGCGTGCGCTGAACGCCTTGGGGTCCGCGCAGCTGTCCACATAGCGCTGCTGGGTGGACCAGCCGCGCACGGCCTCGGCAATGTGCGCGCCTTCGGCCACGTCCAGGTACTGCGCCTGTATCGCCGTGGCCGCCGCCTGCAGCACCGCGTCCTGGGCCGGGCAGGACGCCGCCAGCAGCGCGCCCAGGATCCACGAAACTGCCATGACCGCACCCTATGTTGATGATATGTAAGTGCTTATATATCATCACCACCATGGATCTCCAACATGCCACCCTGGGAACACTGGTGCGGGCCCTGCTCGACCAGCTCGACCCGGCGGTCGAGCAGGCCTACCGCGACCTGAAGCTGGACTACCGGCCGCGCTACACCCCGGTGCTGCGCACGCTGCTGGCGCAGGGACCCTGCCGCATCAAGGATCTCGCACTGGCCTGCGGGCTCAGCCATTCGGCGCTCAGCCAGACGGTTTCAGCAATGGTGCGCGACGGCTGGCTGCACGCTGCGGTCGGTGAAGACAGCCGCGAGCGCATCCTGCAGCTGAGCCCGCGCGCGTTGCAGGCGTTGCCGGCGCTGCAGGCGCAGTGGCAGGCCACGGCACGCGCGGCGCGCAGCCTCGATGCCGATCTTGGACAGTCATTGGAGCAGGTGCTGCGCGACGCACTGCAGGCGCTTGAACGGCGGCCGTTCGCACAGCGACTGCGTGGCACGCCCCAACGCTGAGGCGCTTACTGCTCGGCCGCCATCTCGATTTCACTGAGGAACGTCCAGCTGCCATTGGCCAACCGCAGCTCCAGCGTGCGGCACTGCGCGGCCAGCGGCGCGGCGTTGCCCAGCACGTATTCCTCTTCGGTCGAACCGCTCAGTCCGGCCTGGGGGAATGGCGCCGACAGCACACCGATCTTCACCGCAGCGGCGCCCGGCTCGGCACACATCACCTCCACAGCTGTCGGCGTGACGATGCCCCACTCCGGGCGGGTCATCGTATGCAGGCCGATCCAGTCCACCCGCCGGCGCTGGCCCAAGTCGATGGTGATGCTGGCGTTGCAATGCACGCCTACCCAGCCGGCATCCATCGGGTTGCGCGGATCCCCCACCCGGCGATCGAACAGTTCATGCCCGGTGCTGTCGGGATAGTTTGCATCCGGCGCCACGCTGTAGCTGTAGGTGGTCTGCACCGGATCGACACTGTAGGACGCACCGAGCCCATACAGCCCGCGATAGGTGTTCATCAACCGCGGAGATTCGGCATAGCCCTGGCCGGGGCCGACCACCTCGGACATGTGGTACTGGTTGAGCCAGGCAACGCGCTTGCCGGCCGAACGCGCGCTCCACAACTGCTGGTTGATGCGCTGCACCGACGCGGAGCGATAGGCACCGGACAATCCGTTGCCGGTTTCCAGGAACAAGGGACTGCCATGGTTGAACAGTTCGATGTCGGCCCACAGGCCGCTGGCCCCCAGCGCCACCGACAGCGCCTCGTAATACGCCTCGGTGGAATGACCCGGGCGATCCCACTGGAACAGGCGTGCATGCGAGGCGGCGCCGATGCCGTCCTGCCAGATCTGCACATCCACGCCGGTGGCCGTACGGAACTGTGCAGCAGCCCGGCCCACGCTGGCCGGATCCACGCTGGATGACGCCAGGTAGGGGGCCACCATCACCGGCCGCGAGGGTGTACTGCCTTTGAGCGCCGTCACGATCGCACGGTAGAACGGCGCGCGATCAGCCGGCACCTGTGCTGGCTCGTCGGTGATGTACCAGCCAGCGAACGCCGGATGCGATCCGTACTGTTGGCCCAGCTGGGCCAGCGACTGCGCCGCATCCTGTGCCACGGCCGTTGCGTTCTGCCCCTGCCAGAAGGTGGCGCACTGCCCCGAGCTGTAGGTGGTGCCGACCACGACCTTCATGCCGCGCGCGGCCGCCGCATCGAGCACGGTGCCGAGCTTGCCGGGAAAGCCGGCAATCCATTCGAAATCCTGCACGCCGCTGGCGCAGCCCACGCCGGCACGGGTGGCACGCACCTGACCGAGGATGATCGTGTCGTTGCCCAGGTCCTGCAGTTCATCCAGGAACAGCGGCAACTGCGCGGCCGGCAGTTGTTCGTCGCTGCCCGAGTAGCCAACGTGGACGAAGCTGCCGGACAACAGAGGGCTGGCTGCGTGGACGGGAGCGGTACAGGCCAGCACTGCGATCAATCCAATCCTGTTCATGTTCTACGTCCCTGTCGTGGCCAGGCGAGTGGCGTTGTTGCGCATCCTATCAACAGCAACGGTGGCCCCATCATGATCACCGGTGGATGCACGTGTGCTTCTACGCAACACTCCATCCTCACTGTGTTCCTGCGGCCCTGCTGCCGCAGTTGAGCGAGATCGCGGCAGCGAAGGCAGCGCCCGCCTGAATGGCTGCCTGATCAGCCCCGTGCGCAGGGCGCGTGAAAACCGGGGCGAAGATGGCGACCTGGACTTAGCGTGCGATGGCCAAGCATGGATGCCGTCGTCTACGAAGGCGACGCCCACACCGCAGGAGATTTCACATGACTGAGCAGAACCCGCGCAGCTCCAACCGGGGTTTCGCATCAATGGACCAGGAAAAGCAGCGCGCGATCGCTGCCAAGGGCGGGCGCGCCGCACATGCCTCCGGGAACGCGCATGAATTCAGTCCGGCCGAGGCACGTGTCGCAGGCCGCAAAGGCGGCGAGGCGATCAGCCGCAACCGCCAGCACATGGCCGAGATCGGTCGTGAAGGTGGACACGCTCGCCACGCCAATGCGCGCCAGCAGCAACAACAGCCTCAGGAGATCGAACGCACGGCAGCGGGTCCGCAACGCCAGCAGGGCTGAATGCAGCGCGTCAGGCCGGTGCGCGCTGCCGATACAGCCCGAGCGCCGCAAGCAGGGCCAGCGCACCGGCCACAGCCATCGCCCATCCGAAACCACTGGCCATCGCACTGCGATACCACGTCAGCATCTGCGGCGTGGCGTGCATCGAGCCCGGTTGCAGGATCAGTTCGCGCGCCTGTGCCACCAGCCCCCGCTGCCCGGCCGCCTGCGCGGACGCGGCGAACTGCTGCACGGCGCGCTGGCCCATCAGGCTGCCCAGCAGCGCGATGCCCAGGCTCATGCCTGCCTGACGTAACGCGTTCATCGTGGCTGAGGCAATACCCGCGCGCTCGACCGGCGCGCTGGCCATGACCGCCATGCCGGTCGCCGGCACTGCCAGCCCCATTCCAATGCCAAGCAGCACCAGCACAGCACTGGAATAGGCGTGCGAAGTAGCCGGTTCGAACGTGGCCATCGCGCACAGCGCCGCCCCGGCCAGGGCATAGCCCAGCACCAGCGCGGCGTGCAGCCCGAGGTGGGCGACCAGACGCCCGAACAACAGCGAGACGGCACCCATCAACAGGAACTGCGGAGCCAACTGGGAGCCTGCCAGCGCAGCGTTGTGCCCCTGCGCCTGCTGGAAGAACAGCGACAGGAAGAACAGGCTGGCATAGGCAGTGAAGCCCAGCACGAACGAGGCCAGGTTGAACATGCCGAAGCGGCGGTCGGCAAACAGGTCCAGCGGCAGCAATGGGCGTGCCACCCGGCGTTCGACGATGCCGAACAGGATCAACCCGGCAGCTGCCACGCCCAGCGCCAGCAGCGTCACCGGGGCCAGCAGGCCATGCGCGCCGATCGCGATCAGGCCATAGCTCAGCGCACCCAGCGCGACGACGCTGAGCAGCTGCCCGGCAGGGTCCAGCGCAGCGTGCTGCGGATGCCGCCGCTCCGGAATTCCCCAGGCGCCCAGCGCCAGCGCGAGCAGGCCCAACGGCAGGTTGATCAGGAAGATGCTGGGCCATCCGACGCGCTGTACCAGCACGCCGCCCAGCAGCGGGCCAAGCACCAGAGCCAGCGCACTGAACGCCGACCAGCCACCGATCGCACGTGCACGTTGGCGCGCGTCGGGAAGCGCGTGGCTGAGGATCGGCATTGCGGCGGGAATCAACAAAGCGCCCGCGATGCCCTGCACTGCACGCCCGGCTACCAGGGTCGCAAGATTGCCGGCACAGGCGCACAGCAGCGACCCCAGCGTGAAGGTGGCGACGCTGAGCAGCCACATCCGCCGATGACCGTAACGGTCCCCAAGCGGCCCCGCCGACAGCATCAACGCCGAAAGCGCGATTGCATACGCATTGATCACCCACTGCAGGCCGGCCATGTCGGTATTCAACGCCTGCTGCAGGGTCGGCAGGGCGACGTTGACGATGCTGATGTCCAGCGAGGCGAGGAATGTGCCGAGGTAGGCCGCCAGCACCAGGGCCGGCCGCTGGAAACGTCGCATGTACGGTTCCCGGGGGAATGATGTGCGCGCATCGTAGCCACTGACTGACCGTCGGTCAATGACTGACGGTCAGTCGGTGCCACAGGCCAGTTAGAATGGCTTCCGTCGCACCCGGATCCCTCCCACATGCAGACCCCAGCTGTCGCCAGGCCACGCACCAAACCTGCGGAAACCCGCCAGGAAGAACTGATGGACGCCGCGCAGGCGCTGTTCCTGTCAAAGGGAGTGGATGCCACCACCATCAGCGACATCGTCGCCGCAGCCGACGTTGCCAAGGGCACCTTCTATACCTACTTCGCCTCGCGCACCGAGATCCTGCAGGCACTGGCGCAGCGCTACACCCAGCGTTTCATGGAAGACGTCGACCGCGCCGTGCAGCAGTACCCGACCCGCGATGGCGTGGCGCGCCTGCGCGCCTGGATCCGCGCCAACATCGAACTTTATGTGCGCACCCATGCACTGCACGACGTGGTGTACGCCAACCATCATCACCACCAGCGCGGCAACGCCGAACGCAATGCGATCCAGCAGCAACTGCTGGGCATCCTCGAAGCAGGCAATGCCGCAGCTCTGTGGCAGCTTCCAGCGCCCAAAGTCACCGCCTCGTTGATCTATGCCGGCGTGCACGGCGCCACCGACGACCTGATCGCCGCACCCGCACAGGATGCCGAAGCCTTCATCGGCGCCGTGGTGGACGATTGCCTGCGCATGGTCGGCGTGCCACCAACCGGTGCCAAACGTCGCTGACGGGCTTTCTGCTGCTCAGATGTGGGCGAGGATGTTCAACAACCGCCCGAACGGGTCACGGACGAAGAAGCGGCGCACACCCCAGGGCTCATCGGCGGGGCCATATTCCAGCGGGATGCCGGCCGCGCGCATGCGCTCCAGTACCTGTTGCAGATTGTCCACTTCTATCGACAGGTCCGGCACTGCGGTGCCAGACCCGCCTTCGCTGGCAAAGCTGACCTGCGCCAGCGCGCTGCCCTGCCCGCCATGGGTGACGATCCAGCCGTGGTCCATCACCACCGGCATGCCCAGCAGCTCGCCATAAAACGCTGCGGCACGCGCAGGGTCAGGCGTGGCGATGTTGGCGACGACACGTTTGACGGCCATGTGCGGCGGCTCCGATGCGATTCCCCATCCTCGCCGCTGCGTGCATGGCCTGCAAGCGGGCGGCGCTGAAACAGAAGAGCCCCGTCAGGGACGGGGCTCGTCACCAATCCTGCATTGCCACTGCTTACACAGCGCCGCAGCGATCCATGATGCAACGATCGTATTCGTACTGGCATTCCATCGCATCAACGCCACCGGACAGACACGCCTGGTAAGCCTTCCAACAGGGAAGATCGCATGGCGGAATCGGCCCAGCCACAGCAACCGAACCGCTGCAGGCCAAGGCGAACACCGCACCCGCGATCATTTTCCTGAAAGTACGCATCGACATCACTCCTTGATAAGCCTGGTGAGCCCAGGCCGGGCCACGGTAGCGAGACCTCCGGGAGATGGAGTGAACGCCAGCGTCACGCCCAATTAACGTGTTCATAAAATTCCTGCCACATAGCTGGGGGGTATCGCCGTGCCTTGGCGTTAACGGCTTTGTAGTCCGTCATCCAAGGAAGTTGTCCGATGAATCACCCGCTGCACGGCCGTTCGTCCCACTCCCGTTCTCCGATGCATAGCCGCCTCGCACTGGCTGTAGCCAGTTCCCTGCTGCTGGCTGCTACGCCCGCCATCGCCAGCGAATCACTCGACACCTGGCAACAACAGCGACAATTGCAGGCGGCCTGGGCGCAACCTGCCACGTCGGCGCCCTCTTCCACGCCCCTTCAGTTGCCGGTTGCAGCAGCCGCAGCAGCAGCCAGCACCACTTCGATTCTCGGTAAGCCGGGTGATCCGGCCAGCTGGCGCACGGACGAATTCAATGCCGACTGGGGTCTGGCCGCGATGGGGGCCGACTACGCCTATGCACGGGGCCTGACTGCCAAGGGCGTCAGACTTGGCGTTTTCGACGACGGCACCGGCCTAGGACATCCAGAGTTCGCTGGTAAGAACCATCGGAGCATCCGGCTGGCAGGGGTTCTTGCCGATGGCAGCTTGTGTCCGGCAGAGGTGATCCAAGGCCCCAACAGCTGTTTCAGGACCGATGGTGATCAGGTCCAGCTCACCTATCAGACCCTCGATCCGCAGTACGCCGCATTGCTCAATCGAAATGGATATTTTGAAGGGGTCACCTATGGGACACATGGCACCCATGTGTCCGGGACGATCGCTGCCAATCGGGATGGCACCGGCATGCACGGCGTAGCCTTCGGTGCCGACCTCAGCGTCGCCCGCCTGTTCTCCAACAGTGTGGCGCACCTTAGTGTCTCGCCACGGATGACGCTCGATCGAAGCTCTAAATCCGTTGGCGCCCCAACGGCAGCGTTCAGCCAGTTGTACGAACAGCTCGAACAACAGGAGATCCGAGCCATCAACCACAGCTGGGGGCTTGCTACAGAGCCGAACTCAGCCCAGCAGATGGATGTGTATCTATCCCATACGGTTTTCGCCGATCGGCTGGCGGTGATGGCAACCGCTTCGCGCAGGACCGGCCTCATTCAAGTATGGGCTGCTGGCAATACCGACGCTGCCAACCCATCCCCACAACAGGCGCCGATTGCAGGCATGTACGCCACGCTGCCACGTGCTCAGAAGGATGTTGAGCCGTACTGGCTGGCTGTCGTGAACGTCAATGAAGCTCTGGAGCTGAGCAATCGCTCCATGCGCTGCGGACTCGCCGCAAACTGGTGCCTGGCAGCACCTGGCACGGCAATTCTTTCCACAACCTTTGGCGCCAAGACCAAGCTGGACGCCACGCTGTCCAAGGACAGCGCCGGCAACGTCACAATTGACACGTTGAGCCTGCTGCCAGACTACGACTACGTCAAGAAGAGCGGAACCTCGATGGCCGCTCCACACATCACCGGTGCATTGGGCCTACTGTTCGAGCGATTCCCCTACCTGAATAACGCGCAGGTCCGCGACGTGCTGCTGACCACCGCCCGCGATCTGGGCGATCCGGGCGTCGATGAGATCTACGGCTGGGGCATGGTCGACCTGCGCAAGGCCATCGAAGGCTACGGCTCGCTGCGCGTGGACACCAACGTGGTGATGAACCAGAAGGCCGGTGGCCTGAAGGTGTGGGAAGGCGATGCCTGGGATGACTGGACCAACGACATCGGCGGCCCCGGCAAGCTGACCAAGTCCGGCATCGGCTGGCTGCGCCTGAGTGGTGGCAACACCTTCAACGGCGCAGTGCTGCAGGACGGCACGCTGGAATTGAACGGCACCAACACACTCACGTCAGCGGTCGAAGTCCAGGGTGGCCAGTTCCTGCTCAACGGCTCGCTGGTCTCCACCGCCCTGAACACCACTGGAGGCGTGAGCACGGTCAGCAGCAGCGGCCTGCTGAAGGACAGCAACCTGACGGTCAACGGTGGCGTGGTGTCCTTCAACGGCACGCAGACCGGCGGCACCACCACGGTCGGTGCCAACGGCCTGCTGAAGGGCATCGGCACGCTGGGCAACACCCGTGTGGACGGCATCATCGCGCCCGGCAATTCGATCGGCACGCTGACCATCAACGGCAACTACGTGCAGGGTGCAACCGGCGTCTATGCCGCCGAACTTGCCCCGGGCGGCCGCAGTGACCAGTTGCACGTAACCGGCACCGCCACTCTCGGCGGCACCCTGGTCGCACTGCCGGAGCCGGGTACCTACTACCTCGGCGAGCAGTTCAATTTCATCCGCGCCGACGGCGGTGTCAGCGGCCAGTTCGCGAAAACCGACTTCAGCGCGTTCTCGCCGTTCCTGCAGTTCAGCCTGGCCTACGGCGCCAATGGCACCCGCATCGACGTGACCCGGGGTGCCTCGCTCGCCAGCGCCGCCACCACGCCGAACCAGCGTGCGGCCGCGGCGGTGGCCGATGGACTGGCGATCAACCAGGGCCTGCCCAAGCCGCTGACCCAACTGTTCCCGCAACAGGTGGGTGGCGTGCTCGATGGCCTCAGCGGCGAGCTGCATCCGGCCACGGCGCTGGCCCTGGTCGAGGGCAGCCGCTATGTGCGCGATGCCGCACTGTCACGTCGTGCCGGTGCCACCGCACCCGGTGCCGATGCGGGTGATGCCACCGGCGCCTGGGTGCAGGCACTGGGCGGCAACAGCAAGCTGGATGGCAACAGCAACACCGCGCGCACCGACGCCAACAGCAACGGCCTGCTGGTCGGCATGGACCGCGAGTTCGGTGGCTGGCAGATCGGCGTGCTGGCCGGTACAGGCCGCACCGACGTGAAGCAGCAGGAGCGTCGTGCCAAGTCGAAGATCGACAACACGCACTTCGGCGCCTATGCCAGCCACACCTGGGGCGGCTTCGGCCTGCGTGGTGGCGTGGCATGGAGCCGCAACGAAGTGAAGAGCACGCGTGATGTTGCCTTCGCCGGCTTCAGCGACAGCCTCAGCGCGCGCTACAACGCACGCACCCGCCAGGCCTTCATCGAAGCCGGCTACCGTTTCGGTGGCCCGGAAGCCGGGCTGGAGCCGTACCTGCAGATCGCCCGCGTGGAGGTGGACCTGAAGCAGATCAACGAGCGTGGCGGCGCGGCCGCACTGCACGGCAAGGTGGACGACACCGGCACCACCATCGCCACCGCTGGCCTGCGCTTCGACAAGGGCCTGAAGGCATCGTTCCAGCAGGACAGCTGGCTGCACCTGCGCGGTGGCGTGGGCTATCGCCGCGCCTTCGGTGACCGCAGCCAGGTGGCCAACCTGGCCTTCGCCAACAGCAGCACCACCTTTGCAGTCGAGGGCGCACCGATTGCCGACAACGCCGTAGTGGCCGAGCTGGGCCTGGCGGCGTGGCTGACCCCGCGGCAGCAGCTGGAGCTGGGCTACAGCGGCCAGTTCGGCAGTGAAAGCCGCGACCATGGCGCCACCGCACGCTGGTCTGTGCGCTTCTAAACACGTGCTCTCTTGACGGGTTGGGGCGGCCTTGCGGCCGCCCCCTTTTTTGCCCGCCACCCAGCGTTATGCGCGATGCCGCAGCGCGGCGGCACCTGCCAGGCTGGCAAGTGGCAACAGCAACCCATAGGCCACCAGCGGCCACACGGTATCGCCGGGCAGCACGAGGGTAACCAGCGTGCCGATGCCTGCCACGATCAGGCTCTGCACGGCGTAGTACAGGGCCACCGCCGTACCTGACGCATCGGCGAAATCACGCAGCGCGCCGCTTGCAGCCACCGAAACCACCATCACCAGCCCCACCGCGATGCCCCACATGGGCAGCACCACTCCGACGAACGAGGGAGGCCACGCTGCGGCCAACGCCATCAGCAGTACGCCGGCCACCATCACCCACAGGCCACGCAGGAAGGTACCGCGCACGTTCCAGCGGGCAATGCACACGTTCGCCATCCGCGCCGTGACGATCATCACCAGCGCCACCGTGGCGAAGGCCAGGCTGAACGACAGCGGCGAGTACTGCATGCGCCCGACCAGCAGCCGGGGCGCGACCGAGAAGAACACGAAGAACGTGCCCATGCCCGCACTGAAGCCCAGCGTGTAGACCCAGAACGCGCCGCTGCCGAGGATGCGCCGTAGCGCGGGTCGCGACGCGTCCCGGCACTGCGGGCGGGTTTCCTGCCAATGCCGTACCGCGCGCATGCCGGCGATCATGCCCAGTACGCCGAGCAGAACGAAGATCGCGCGCCAGCCGAAGGCGCCTGCCAGCAGCGCGCCGAGGATCGGTCCCAGCGCCGGCACGAAGGCCAGCATCGAGGCAAACAGCCCGTACAGCGACGCGCCTTCGGCTGTATCAGCATACACATCACGCACCGTGGCAAAGGTCGCCACCAGTGCCGCCGACGCCCCCACCGCCTGTACGGTTCGCCAGGCCAGGAATGCCGCGCCACTGCTGGACATGGCCAGCGCGAACGACGCAAGCGCGAACAGCAACGTCCCCAGCAACAGGACCGGCCGCCGCCCGATGCGGTCGGACAACGGGCCGAACAGCAACTGGCCGAGGCCAAGCGCCAGCAGGTAGATGCTCAAGGTGAGCTGCACCAGCGTCGGTGATGTCTGCAATGCCTGCGGCATCACCGGCACCACAGGAAGATAGATGTCCATGGCCAGCGAGGCCAGGAGGTCGAACGGCGCCATCAGCACAATGGCCGATGGCAGCGGGTGGGCCCAACGCGGGGCCTGTCGATTGAACATGGGGAGTCTCCGCCCAGAGTGAATCCGGCGGTGATCCATCCAATTCGCGTGCATCGCAGGGATGATCACCGCAACAACGTCTGCATCGTTGTTGCGGCTCAGCGAACTGTCTGCGGACCGTCCCCGTTGTTCATGGTGTCCATCGAATGCGAATGCAGGTGGCACCAGTGTAGCAATCGTCCACCTGCCGCGCGGCGCTCAGATCAGGGGCAACATGTCGATGCGCCTGCACGGTGTCTCCTTCACCTGCTCGATCAGCCGTCGCACCACGGGCGAAGTCTCTGCCCGCCGGTACTGCACAGCGATGGTCGAGACGATGGTGGGGCCGGCCAGTGGCAGATAGATCATTCCGGGCAGCACCAGCGTGCGTTGCAGCACCGATGGCACGATCGCCACCGAACCAACGCCGACCGACACCTCGGCCAACACCGCCGCCAGATGCCCGGGCTGGGAACGGATACGTGGAATGAACCCGCCGCGGCGCCCGACTTCCATTGCGCCCACCGGCTGCTCCGGCATGACGAAACCCTCCCGGGCCAATGATGCCGGCTGTACCGGCGACCGGGCCTGCGCCAGCGGATGGGTTTCCGGCAGGGCCACGCAGAACTGGTCTTCGACCAGGGTGTGTTCGCCGAAACTGTCGGGCACATCCATCGGAGGCCGGCAGAACACCACATCCACCCGTCCTTCCTGCAGCAGCTGCGGGAGCTCGCCCATCGGCCATTCGCTCACCTGCAGTTCCACGCCCGGGTAGCGGCTGCGGAACCGGCTGAGCTGATCCTGCAATGCTCCGGCATACAGCGCCGAGCCGACGTAGCCGATCTCGATCTTGCCGATCTCACCCCGCCCCGCGCGCCGGCCCAGGGTTTCGGCCTGTTCGAACCGGCGCAGCACATCACGGGCTTCCGCCAGGAACACCTCGCCTGCCGAGGTCAGCAGCACCTCGCGCCGGCCGCGGTCGAACAGGCGCGTGCCGAGCCGACGCTCGATGTCCTGGATCTGCACGCTCAGCGTGGGAGTGGCAATTCCCAGGCGCAGGGCCGCACGACCGAAGTGCAGCTCCTCGGCCAGGGTGACGAAGTACTCCAGGTGACGGCGTTCCATGGGCGGCATTTCGTTAGGTTCAAGCTAACGTAACCAGAAAACACCGAGAATGAAACAAACACCGATCATTGATGGAATGGCCGTCCTCCCCTTCCTGCGAGTGACCGGTGCCGCCCTCTCCTCCCCCTTCGCCTGCACAGCACACGCTGCCTGACGCGGTCCTGCTGGTGGCCTCGCTGGGCTGCACGATGACCGTGCTGGAGACCAATGCCGTCGCGGTCGCATTGCCCAGCATCGCGCGTGACCTGCACGCCGGATTCGCGGATATCGAGTGGGTGATCAGTGCCTACATCCTGTCCTTCACCTCACTGCTGCTGCCCGCCGGCGCTGTCGCCGACCGCTACGGCCGCCGCCGGGTGCTGCTGATCGGCATCAGCCTGTTCGCCCTCACCTCTCTGCTCTGTGCACTGGCGCCCGGTGCTGCCCTGCTCTACCTGGCGCGGGCTCTGCAGGGCATTGGTGCAGCCTTTCTGCTGGCACCCTCGCTGTCGATCATCGGCCACACGTACCACGAGGGGGCCGCCAAGGACACTGCATGGGCGTTCTGGGGCACAGCCATGGGCGTGATGATGGTGCTCTCACCGCTGATCGGCGGCGTGCTGTCCGCACTCTGGGGCTGGCGCGCGGTGTTCGTCGCGATCCTGCCGTTCCTGGGCCTGCTCGGCTACGGCACGCTGCGCTGGATACCCGAGTCGTCAGACAGCGTGGTCCGCCCGCTCGATCCGCCCGGCATCATCACGTTCAGCGCTGCCATCTTCGGCATCGTGTTCTTCCTGGTGGAAGGACTGGCAGAAGGATGGACATCGGCCCCGGCGCTGATTGGGCTGGGCCTGGCCATCATCATGGCTGTTGCCTTCGTCATCGTTGAACGGGCACGGTCACATCCCATGGTCGATCTCGGGCTGCTGGCCAGTCCGCGTTTCGTCGGCGCACTCATTGCCATGGTCGGCTATTCGGTCAGCGCACAGGTGATGGCATCGATGCTGCCGCAGTACCTGCAGAACGGCATCGGCCTGAGCGTACTGGCTGCCGGTGCTGGCATGCTTCCGTTCGCTGCGGCGATGCTGCTGTTTCCCAGCGTGGGCCGGCGGCTCGGTCGCCATCTGACCAGTCCGGCGGTGCTGGCTATCGGGCTGTCGGTCACCGCCGCGGGCAATGCCGTGGCCGGACTGGCCGCGTGGCAGCACCTGCCGTGGCTGGCACTCGTCGCAATGGTGGTGATCGGTGCCGGCGGCGGCATCCTCAATGGCGAGACATCCAAAGCCATCATCGGCGCGGCACCGCGCGAGCGCGCCGGCATGGCCTCCGGCATCAGCGCGACCACGCGCTTTGTCGGCATCCTGCTCGGATTCACCGTACTGTCCAGTGCCTTGAGCCTGGGCATCCGCAGCGCACTGTCCGCGGCGGTTCCCGCGCGCGACGTACTGCCCATGGCCGATGCGATCGCTACCGGCACCTTCGCCGATGCGCGCACCGCCGCCTTCGCACAGGCGATCTACAGCCATGGATTTGCCAGTGCACTGTGGACGTCGGCCATCGCCGCGCTGCTGGCCAGCCTTGCGGTGTTGCTGCTGGGCCGTAGCACCACGCGGCGATGATGTTGGAGCGCTGGTTGCAAAGATGGCCGGGGCAGCCACGCTGCCCCGACCGTGGCGGCCCCGGGGAGAAGGCCGCCGATGATCGTCAGGCCGCCTTCATGGCGTGCTTGCGCGCACGCATCACGTTATGGCACTCCTGCACTTCAGGCAGAAGCTGGGTGACTTCCTGGCGCACGGCCGGCGGCAGTTCGTTGTCCTTCAGCACGTCCTTGAACGCGCCAAGCAGCCGGTCTTCGGACTCTTCCAGCTCGGCCACGTAACCATAGTTGGTGTCGCCGAATGCAGCGCGGACCTTGCCATAGAACTGCTGCATCGAACCGACCACGGTGCCGTGCTCGGCCGGCTTGCCACCGCTGGCAGCAACGGAGCCACTCAGTGCGGCGACGATGCGGCCCTTGACGCCGGCAATACGAGTGAACAGGGCCGACAGTTCGGCATCCTTCACCTTGGTCGCAGCTTCCTCGTAGAACGACTTTCCGTCGCGGGCGATCTCGATCAGGTCATTGAGGCGGTGTTCGATGGTGGACTGGGTGCTCATGGAATCGCTCCTGTGTGCTCGATGGTCTATGGAGAATGACAGCGCGAGTGCGTTGCCTTCGGGGCCACTGTGGAGGTTTGAATGTGCCGATTGGGTGAGTACGAATTGATGCATGCATCACCACCCTCAACGCGCCCTGACTCCTTCATCCCGTCGCATTTCCGCGTTCACGGTACCTGAGCAGAACGCCGACGATTCACCATGGCGCGATGACGATGATCAGCGTCACCAACAGTGCGATGGCAAGCACCAGCAACAGCACATGCCACTGCTTCCACGTGGGTCTTGGTTTGCCGGGGGTATTCATCGGATGTCTCCTGGAGTCTGTCATCAGCCCGCAGCCAGACTGAAGCAGAGCACCCTTGGTGCGCGTCGCGGTTTCGTGCATGGCCTGTGCATGAACGCTGTATCCGGCGCGCGACGATAACGCGTCCATAACGTAATCGAGTTGTAAACGGAGTGTTAGGTTCCTTCCGATTCCGCACAGCGGGATTTCAGATCGGTTTCCACGCAGCGATGCGGAAACCCATTCAACTGGATTTGGAGAGAGCCAAATGCACTACAAGTACACCCTGCTTTCCCTGGCAGTGGGCACGGCCTTGGCCGCTGCCTGGTCACCGGCCGCGCATGCGCAGGATGACAGCGATAAAACACCGAAGAACCTCGATCGCATCCAGGTTACCGGTTCGGCCATCCGCAGCGTGGATATCGAAACGCAGCAGCCGATCATCGCCATCACCCGCGCGATGATCGAGCAGCAGGGCTTCACCACCATCGCCGACCTGCTGCAGAACCTGACATCCACCGGCGCGCCGACCATTTCGCGTGCGCGCGCGTTGGCGTCCGGCGAGAACGTCGGTGGCTACTACGTCAACATCCGCAATCTGGGTGCCACGCGCACCCTGGTTCTGGTCAACGGCAAGCGGCTCGGCGCCACCACCAGCGGCCTGCAGGATCTCAGCCAGATTCCGATGAGCGCGGTGGAACGCATCGACGTGCTCAAGGACGGCGCCTCCTCGCTGTACGGCTCGGATGCAATCGCTGGCGTGGTCAACATCATCACCCGCAAGAACTACGAAGGCCTGGAAGTGTCCATGCAGCACGGGCAGTTCAGCCAGGGCGATGGCAAGGACAGCACGTTCTCGCTGGTCACCGGCGCCCGTGGGGAGCGTGGCGGGTACACGCTCGCACTGGAATATCAGAAGTCAGACCCGGTGTTTGCCCGCGACCGCGAGTTCTCCCGGTACGGCGGCGCCGGCCCCAACTACCCGGGCGCGGACTGGAGCAACATCAGCCAGAACGGTTCGTGGTGCGACCCGGCGCTCTACAAGTGCAATACCGGTGATGCCGTATTCAAGACCCTCAATCGTGGCGGCGATCCGAAGAACCCGAACGACTACCACCCGATCACGCCGGCCGAGTTCGCCAACGGCAACGACCAGATGCACCTGCAGACCGGCATCGAGCGCCGCTCGCTGTTCCTGAGCACGGACTACGCGCTGACCGACCAGATCAAGTTCACTGCCGACATCGGCTACAACGAGCGCACCACCGACCAGCAGATCGCGGGCTACCCGTACCAGTCGACCAAGTTCGGCACGCCCCTGGACGCGGCCAGCGTATTCAACCCGCTCGACCACGGCATCGCGTTCAATCGCCGCCTGTGGGAAGTGCCGCGCACGACCGAAAGCAAGCTGAAGTCGCTGCGGGTTGCACCCAGTCTGTCCGGCTACTTCGAGCTGGGCACCAAGACGTACGACTGGGAAGTCGGCGCGTTGTTCAACCGAAATGAAGTTACAAAAACAGGCCGTGGCGACATGAGCCTGATCGCTTCCCGGCAGGCATTGGGGCCCTCCTACCTCGATGCCAACGGTGTGGCCCGGTGTGGCACGGCGGCATCGCCGGTCTCGGGTTGCCTGGCCTGGAATCCTTTGCTGCCGTTCGGGGTCGCGGGGGCTGGCTCTCTCTCCGATCCCGAACTGCAGCGCTTCTTGTTCCCGACGTTCAACGATACCGGCATCACCAAGACCCGCAGTTACTTCGCCAACATCTCCGGCCCGGTGATCGAACTGCCTGCCGGTGACCTGTCCGTCGCCCTGGGGTATCAGTACCGCAAGGAAGAAGGCCGCTTCGTGCCCGATGCCTTCGCCCAGTCGCGCCAGAGCACTGCACTGGGCGCATCCACCACCGCCGGCGACTACAGCCTCAACGAGTTCTTCGCCGAAGTGAACGTGCCGATCCTGCGCGACCTGCCGTTCGCCAAGGAACTGACCGTGAACCTGGCTACGCGCTACTCCGACTACAGCAACTTCGGCAGCACCACCAACTCCAAGGCGAGCTTCGCCTGGCGTCCGATCGAAGAGCTCATGATCCGTGGCACCTTCGCCGAAGGCTTCCGCGCACCGAGCATCTCCGATCTGTATGGCGGCCTGGGCACCAGCTTCGAAACCTATGTCGACCCGTGCGGCATCGGCGCCACCAACAGCGTCAACGGCAATGCCGCCTGCAACGCCGCCGGCGTCCCGCTGGGCTACCAGCAGCTGAACCAGAGCCTGAAGCCCTGCGCCAGCTATCCGTGCGCCACGCCTGACGAGTTCACCACCGGCTCCGATCCGAAGCTGCGCCCGGAAGAGTCCAAGAGCAAGACCGTGGGCGTGGTCTGGAGCCCGCGCTGGGTGGACGGGCTGGACATCAACCTCGACTGGTACAGCTACAAGATCACCAACATGATCATCCAGGACAGCGTCGACCGCATCCTGCGTGACTGCTACGTGCTCGGCAACGCTTCGCGTTGTGGCAGCGTCAAGCGCGCTGGCGATGGCCACATCACCAGCATGTTCTACGGTCTGGCCAATCTGGGCTCGATGGAAACCGAAGGCTGGGACCTGGGTATCCGCTACCGCCTGCCCGAGTTCTCGTTCGGCCGCTTCACCATCGACCTGCAGAACAGCTATGTCTCCAAGTACGACGAGGAGAACCAGAACTCGGCCGGCGATACGATCATGATGGGCCGGATCGGCCAGCCGGGCATTTCCCGCCTGCGCTCGAACCTGGGTGTGAACTGGCAGCTCGGCAACTTCAGCACGCAGTACACCGTGCGCTACTACTCCGGCATGGTTGAAAACTGCGTACCGAACCGTCCGTGCACCCTGCCCGACCGCTACGCCTACGGTGAACCGGATGCCCTGCGCAAGGTCGGCTCCAATGCCTTCCACGACATCCAGGTCAGCTACAAGCTGCCGTGGGACGGCACCGTGGCGCTGGGTTCGAACAACGTGTTCAACCACCAGGGCCCGATCATGTTCTCCAAGCCGTCCAGCTCCTTCCCCTATTACGGCGGCTTCGATATCGGCCGCACCGTGTACGTGAAGTACTCGCAGCGCTTCTGACGGGCAGGTCCGTGCTCGTGGCCGGCGGAAGGGGAGTCCGCCGGCCACGATGCACACCGCCTCCACCCAATCTCCATCGTTTTTCGACGGAATCTCCAAGGTTCCCGGCAACACTTGATGTCATGACGGCTAAGGAGCAGGACCGCATGGATCGCCACGCGCCCCGACACTGCACACCCGTCTCCAGGTTCACCACTGAATGTGACGGTGTGGCCGGGTTCCGATCTTCCGGACATGCCGCCGCAAGGGAAGTACGAGATGACGACGGCAGTTCGCACCGGCCTGACCGACCTGGTCGCTGACGCGCAGCGGTACCTGCGCAGGATTCTTCCCGGGCTCGCCTCGGCAGTGCATCCACTTGCTTCATTGCATGCCATTCCCCACGCGATGGCATCGCGCTACCACCTCGCCGGGCTGATGCTGTACGGGGAAACCCCCGCCATGCTCGCCGTGGCCCGCGAGCCGGGCGAGTCCAGCACCCGCGTGATCGAGGATGTGCGCTGCCTGCGCTCTGCAGCGAATGCACTGGTGCTGTACGTCTCGCCCTATCTCACGCCGACCCAGCGCCGCTTCCTGGTCGAGAACCACATCGACTTCGTGGTCCCGCACACCCAGTTGTTCGCGCCGAGCCTGGCCATTGAGTTCCGCGACGACCCCGATCATGAGAAGAAAGCCATCTCGCTGCTGCCTTCGGCGCAGGCCGTACTGATCCACGTGCTGCTGAGCGGCCAGTCGCGCTGGTGGTCGCCGCGCGAGATCAGTGCCGTCGCCGGCTACACCTCGATGACGGCGTCGCGCCTGTCTGCCGAACTGGTCGGTCGCGGCCTGGTTGAACGCTCCACCGGGGGCCGCGAGCGCTTCCTGAAGCTGGCCGGCAACCGCGACGAGGTCTGGGCCAGGGCACAGCCGTTCCTGCGTTCCCCCATCCTGAAGGAAGTGGATGTCTGCTGGGGCCCGACCGCCAAGGCACTCCGCGATGCGGGGCATCCGGCGCCGACGGCCGGCCTCGATGCGCTTGCTGAAACGTCACCGCCCCCGATCGGTGGCACCCGCGCACTGCACATCGATGCGTGGCGGTTGCTGGGCGCACTTCCCATGCCCGGCCCGGACTGCCTCCAGAGCGCACGGCTGCAGATCTGGGCCTATCCGCCGGCATTCACCAGTATTGGCGATGTGGTGGACCCGCTTTCACTGTATCTCAGCCTGCAGGGCAAACGCGGCCATGATGCAGACGCGCTGCAACAGCGGGTGGAACAGGCGCTGAGCGGAGACACGTATCCCGCATGAGCGAAGCCCTATGCGGGCTGCTCGCTCGGCACTGCGGCGGCGCGCCCGGCGCTGTACTCGGCGAACACCACGCCGGACACCGCCAGCAGGCCACCGCCCAGTACCCAGCCACTGAGCGATTCTCCCAGCAGCAGTACAGCCAGCGCGGCGGTCACGATCGGCACCAGGTTGAAGAAGCCAGAGACGCGCGCAGCGCCCAGGCGTGACAATCCGGTCATCCAGGTCAGCGGCGCCAGGATCGAAGCGCACACGGCGGCGAAGCCGATGCAGCCGACCGCCGTGAGGTTATTCACCCCGGTGCCGACCAGCAGCTGTACCGGCAACAGGATCAGCGATGCAGCGGTGGCCTGCAGGAACAGCGACTCCAGCACCGACAGCGGAATCTTCCAGCGCTGCATCAGCACGTTGTAGGCGGCGAAGGCCAATGCGCCGATCAGCATGATCGCGTCTCCTCGGTTCAGGCCCTGCGCCGCCAGCCGTGCCAGGTCGCCCTGCGAGACCACCGCCACCACGCCGACGGTGGAGATCACCGCGCCAAGAATGGAAGTGCCTCGCACCGGATGGCCCATGAACACGCGCGACAGCGCCAGCGCGATCAACGGAATCAGCGCCTGGATCACCCCCATGTTGGTGGCCGAGGTGAAGTGCGCCGCATAGTAGGCCAGGCACTGGTACATCACCCCACCCAGGCAGCCCAGCACCAGGAAGCGCCCGAGATTGGCGCGCACGGTCGGCAGGTTTTCGCGCAGACGTGGCAGCGCCAACGGCAGCAGGACCACCGCCGCGACCAGCCAGCGGAAGAAGCCGATGTCGATGGGGCCGACCGAGCCCGAAGCAAGCTTGGTGACGATGGTGTTCGCGCCCCACAGCAGGCAGGCGAGGATCGGGAAGAGATAGTTCACGCGTATAGGTGTACGTAGGGGAGTGGCCAGCGTACGCTTGGCGCATATCGAGGACATCCTGAAAATGCGCCACTCCACCCCCGGCTTGCGGCAACCGATGGAGCCGATCCCCACCTTCCGCCAGCTGCCCGGTCCGATCTACTTCCGGCAGGGTGCGATGGAGCCCACGGACTGGGGTACGCACAGCCATCCGTGGGGCCAGTTCAACTTCGTCGCGCAGGGTGTGATGGAGATGAAGATCGACGGCGAGTGGATGGTGTCCCCGCCGCACTACGCGATCTGGATTCCACCGGGAATGGCCCACTACTCGCGCAACCGCTCGCAGCTGGCCTACCGCTCGGCCTATCTGTCGCCGGCCTTGTCACGCCGCTTGCCTGATCGCTGCCGTGCACTGGAAGTCAGCCCGCTGCTGCGCGAGCTGCTGCACGAACTGGCACGGCAGGGCGTGACCGATCCGCAGACCCCGGCCCAGCGGCGCATGGCCGCCGTGGTGATCGACCAGATCGTCAATGCGGCCGTACTGCCCAGCTTCCTGCCGATCGCCAGCAGCGATGCGCTGAAGCAGGTGATGGCGTACATGGAGAAACACCTGTCGATGGCCGAATCGGTTGCCGAAATCGCGCTGCGCCACCACATGAGCGTGCGCAAGCTCGAACGCCTGGCACGCAGCGAGCTGGGCATGTCGCTCGGCGACTGGCGTGGACGGGTGAAGTTCGTGCGCGCCACCGAGGCGCTGTGCACCCGCCGGCCGATCAGCCGGATCGCCGAGGAGCTGGGCTATTCCGGCGTCAGCGCCTTCGCTGAGATGTTCAAGCGACACGCACAGTGCACACCGGATCAGTACCGGAAGCTGCATCGGGCGGGGTGAGGGCGGCCTAGAGAGCGATCAGCAGGTCCGCAAGCAGCCTTGGCAGGAACAAGGCGGCCAGAACGCAGGCGAACAGGATGAGAATGACCTTTGCCGTCAATGGGCGACGGCGGGGATTGCTGAAATAGAGGTGCAGATCGCGCAGTTCATCTTCCAGTCCCCTCCGCACGCCTGCGTTCTGTGTACCGGGTTCGAGCAGCTGTCGCTCAAGCGCCTTCAGGCGCTTCATCAGCTCACGCGGCGGTGTAGCCCGCAGGATCAGCTGATTGAGCTCCTGAAGCCGGCGCGCCTGCGGCATCAGCGCTGCCACGAGATCATCCGGCGGAAGCTGTGAGACCCATCGCTGGGCGTCCGCATCCATCTCAGCCTGCAGCACATCGCGTTGCTGCTGCAGTTCGGCCAGGGAAGTGCGGCGCTGCCACATGAGGAGGCACAGGTGTGGTGGGTGGCGGGCAGTGTATCGCCCGCCGTCCCGGGAAGGGTGTCGATTTCCCGCCCCGTGGTTCGTCGGAACAGGAAAGGCAGGCCCTTCGACCTGCAGGAGTGCCACGATGTGCCCGATCCTCACCGCCTTCGCCACTTCCCCGGACCGCGGCCAGGGCCTGGCCCGTGACATGCGCGTGCGCTGGGCGCTGGAGGAGCTGGGCGTGCCCTACAACGTGCAGCTGCTCGGCTTTGCCGAGCTGAAGCAGCCCGCGCACCTGGCCCGCAACCCCTTCGGGCAGATCCCCACCTGGCAGGACGGCGGCCAGGTCCTGTTCGAATCCGGCGCGATCGTGCTGCACCTGGCCGAGCAGCATGCCGGCCTGCTTCCTGCTGATCCAGATGCACGCATGCGCGCGATCATGTGGGTGTTCGCTGCATTGAATACGGTGGAGCCGCCCATCGTCGAGCGCTCGATGGCCTGGGTGCTGGAGCACGAGCAGCCCTGGTATGCGCAGCGTCTGCCAATGCTCGATGAGCGTGTGCGTATGCGGCTGGCGCAGCTGTCCGCCTGGTTGGGATCGGCGTTGTGGCTGGAGGGCGAGTTCAGCGCCGGCGACCTGATGATGGTTTCGGTGCTGCTGCGCCTGAAGAGCAGTGGCCTCCTCGATGAGTACCCGCAGGTGGTGGCCTATGTGCGCCGTGCAACGCAGCGCCCCGCCTACCAGCGTGCGTTTGCTGCGCAGCTGGCGGTGTTCCAGAACGCCTGACGCTACGCCCGTGGGCAGGCCTCAGCGCAGACTGCGCCGACATGCGGCCTGCACCAGCATCAGCTGCGCCACCAGGATCAGCATCGCGCAACCTGACAGCAGCCACGGGTCGATGTACCACTGCGCGTTGAAGCTGAAATCTCCGGCGGAAATACGCTTCCAGCCGTTGAAGTGCTGCATCGCCGCGACCACGAATGCGAAGCCGCCTGCGGTGTACGACAACCACGGCACGATGAGGCCGCCCGGTCGCGCAAACAGCGTCAGCACACCCAGCACGCCGATGACCGTGCGCTGCACGCGGCAATACGGGCAGACATAGGCCATCCCACTCCATTCCACCGCCCAGGCCAGCACGCTGACCAGCACCGCCGCGCCTGCCGCGATGTAGAGGACTCTGGGTGAGATCGTCATGCTGCCATCGTGTGCCATCCCGTGTTCCTTCGTTCAAAGACCCCGGCAGGGTAGCTGCGCGGCAGGTTCAATCCTTCTTGAAAACCGTGCGCTTGCCGATCGGGCTGCTCTTGCGCGCCGTCGGCCGGGCCAGGCCAGGAATCAGGAAGTCGGTCACCTTGTGGCCCTTCTGCACCTTGGACGCCAGCCAGCGCGGCATGCGCCCGCGGCCGGACCAGGTCAGGCGCTTGTACTCCGGGTCACGGTACTTGGCAGCCACTTTCCCGGTTCTGCGCCGTGCCGGTTTCCGGCGGGGAGCGGCCTCTTCGTCCACCTCTCCGCCGAACAGCTCTTCGAGGGTATACCCCGCTTCTGCTGCTGCGGCCTTCAACATCCGCCGTACCGCACTGGCCGGACGGCGGCTGGATATCAGCTGTTTCCGCTGTTCAGCGGCAACCACCAAGGCGCCCAGCTCCCGAAGGCTGAGCGATTCAATATCAATCGTCATGGGAGAAAGGTCTCCTGCGGACGGCCAGCTGTCAAGGCGCCTTGCCCTTGGCGTAGACACGGGCTTCACTGCCGGTGGGCTCCGATCGCCTTCGCCGGCCATCTCCGAGGACACCGACGTGAGCCACTCATCCCATTCGCTCGCTTACCTGCTTGCACGCATCCTGCTGATGGCGCTGTTCCTCATCTCCGGCCTGGGCAAGCTCGGTGATCTCAGCGGCACCCAGGGCTACATGGAAGCGATGGGCGTGCCCGGCATCCTGCTCTGGCCCACCATCGCCTTCGAGATCGGCAGCGGACTGTGCATCCTGCTTGGCTTCCAGACCCGGCTGGTGTCGATCGTGCTGGTGGGTTTCAGCCTGGTCACCGCTTTCATCTTCCATCACAACTTCGCCGACCAGACCCAACAGATCATGTTCCTGAAGAACCTGGGGCTGGCCGGTGGCTTCCTGCTGCTGGCCTGCACCGGGGCCGGGCGGTACAGCATTGATGGCAGAGGGCGGCGCGGGTAAGCGCCGATCGGCGCCCCCCACGCGCTAGCGCCGAAGCTCAGCCTCCGGCGCCAATGTGTGGATCACCTTGCCCTGCGCATCGAGGAACTCGATCGCGCCGTAGCCTTCCGCAGTGACAGTCAGGCGCAGTCGCGTGCGGTCTGCCTTGTCGTTCAAGGCAATGGCCGGCGTGCCGTCAGGCCCGACCACCAGACCGATGCGGGTCGGTGCTTGCACCCCAGGAATCAGCTTGTTGCCCAATGCAGGCTCACGGATCAGTTTCGGCGCCTGGTTGATCGAAAAACTCACCGCACCATCGGGTGATACCCGCCAGCCGATCGCATCCATCGCCGGATGGTCCAGCGCAAGCACCGCCATGCCGCCGTCGACATCGGCGGTGCCGAAGCCACCGCGTTCGCTGCCCTTGTCGTCGTACAGCACCATGCCGGCCACGTTGAAGGCGCGCTTGTACTGCAGGCCATCGATGATCGGTGCCGGTGTCTTTCCGGACAGCGTCATGCGGATCACCCCCGTGTCATCGACAATATCGATGCGCCGTGCGGTGATGCGCTCGTGGTCCGGTGTTGCTACGCGCGTCTGCGGTGCCTTGTCGACGATCAGGCGTTGCAGGGTGTCAACCGACGGGCGCCTGGGTGAGTCGGACGGCTCGGCAGCGGCAGGCAGTGCCGCAAGGGTAGTCAGGGCGACGAACATACGGGCACTGCGCTTCATGCGGGCTCCTTGTCGTACGGATCGGCGGAAGCCGCATCATGCCACCCTTGCAGCGCCCTCTCATGAGGGAGGCGGAATTTCCGGCAGCTGGAGCCCCTGTGCCAGGGCGAATGCACGTGACGCGCGCCAGTACGCCTCAGGCGGCCTCTGCAGTTCGGGCCGGCTCCAGTAGTCATTGATGTGCAGTACGCTCATCACGTCGACCCATGCAGCGCGCGCATCGTGGACGCACATGCGCCAGCGATGATGCGGCGGAAAGTACGCGTAGTGCTCAAGCGCCTGCCGCTGTGCCTGCTCTTCGTCAATCCCTGCCTGATGGATCAACGTCCACGCATGCATATGGCGCGCGTGCGCAAGCGCACTGAGATACTCATCCTCATCCAGCAAGGGAATCGGCTCGCCGCGCGCCAGGCACAGCGCGTCCGATTCGGTGTCGTACTCCAGCGACGGCTGCAACAGTTCCGGGTTCTGGTGCCAGTACCCTTCGCCCAGCACATGCAGCATCGCCCAATGCCAGGGCTCGTCGTGGAAGAGCAGTTCGTGCTCGTATTCGTGGCCGGCGGCCTGGTCCGGATAGCGTTCGCGTGCCTGTTCGATTGCCAGCGCTTCGGGAATCTGGCCGTAGCGGACCAGGCACCAGGCGAACAGATGCCGGCTGTCTTCGATTTCAGTGGTGAAGTCTTCCACCGGGGCGCGGGTGTCGGGCATGTTCGATCCTTGCGTGTGGATCAGATGTTGCCCTAAATGAAGAACGCGCGGAGAAGAGGAGACCGGCAGCCGATCATGCGAACTGGCTTGGTGGCCCACCAGCAACCGCATTTGAGATTCAAATGATTGATTTTATTAAAATTCAATCTACTCAAATCCACTTTTGACTCACCATCCGACTCACTTTGAACTGCGGTGGGCGGGGCGGGGCCTAGCCAGATTGAGGCGGTGATCTCAGACTCCTTGGTTAAGCACAAGGATGGAGCTATGCACAAAAGCGCGCGCAATCAGAGTACCACCCCCTCCTTCGAGAACGTCTGGTCCCGCCTGGAGCGCATCTGTGGACTGGAAGGCGATCCACTGACCGAACAGATGTGCCTCACCCCTCTGACATCCGTTGAGCTTCGATCGGTCAACGATGCACTGGCGCTCGCCCGGACACTTCACGCTAGCGGAAACCCCGAAGAGGCGTGGTACTACCTCTGGGAGGCCGGATCCATCGTCTCTTACCGAGATGGGTTCATGGAAGGCAGATACGAATCATCAGACCGGGCCGGCGCGACTCGACTTGCGGCTGAGTACGGCCGGCTAGGGGCGAAAAGGAAAAAGGCGATCAACGAAGCGAAGCGTGAAGACGCAGTTGCGGCATTGTTGGCTCAGCACGAGGCGGACCCGTTCCGAATCAGGCGCCAGCTGAAAGAAGCCGCCGCCAAGCTCGGGCCTGGCGGCGGAAAGTTACACACTGATGCGGGGTGGGGATATCGGCTCATCAAGCAGACACGCCTTTACGACCTTTACGACAGCCTAAGCGCTAGGCGGAAGCCTTGACGCCCAGTCCCAAAGACGGTGCGAGGGTTGGACCAGCCTTGACCCCACCATACGGTCCGCCTAACCCAAATGTTCGCGCGCGACCGTCAGGTCGAAATCGCAGGTACAGATCAACCTTCGTCAAGTAGCGCAGCGCATCTTCCAAGCATGTCCACTTCTCATCGTCTCCGCGATTGACCATGCCAATGCCACAACGGTCATAGGCATCCTTCTTCTTATTGCAGTTGAAGAACATGCCTTTGGAGGCTGTGACCTTCTCCTGCCAATAGCGGCCCAGCAAGTCCCCGAGGACGATGTCGCGAGACACACGCTGCCCGTCGAAGAAGATCGCCATGTGGAAGTGGTGGCCTTTCTCCAAGCCGTATTCCATCTTCCATATGTAACCTGCGAGATGTTCGGCATACGCCCCTTTGCGGAGATGGTCTAGAAAGCGATCACGATGGGCCTGCGCGTCCTTCAAGGTCATTGCCTGCCCCCTGAAGCCACTCCCTGGACAGAAGTTCGAGAAATATTCCAGGTCCAGGCGGACCACCAGCAGCTTGGAGTAGCGTGCCCGCAGCGCCTTGAGCAGTCGTTTGCAGGACTTGGCGTTCTCGCGCTCCGCCCGCTTCAGGTTGCCCAGACGGCGGCCTAAGGCCTCCCCCTTTGCGAATGCCCGGATCTTCGCTACCGCAGCATTGAGGCGCGGGACGTCCTCCGGCCAAACCTTGCCTCCCAGAAACATGAACGGACCGAGGAAGCGCTTGAACAGCGTAAAGAGCGGGCTATGGCGGTGAGCGGGGAAGTGCTCATCAATTTCCCGGAGACCGGACTTGAGGCACAGCAGGATGGAATCTCCCAGCTCGGTCTTTTCAACCCACTCGCGGCCGTGCTTCGCCACGACTGCGAACGGCGTCTTACGGCTTGCCATCAGCCTGCCCATCGTCTCGACGATACGCTTGACCTCTAATACTGCGTCCAACTGGTGAGTGACGAAGCGGGTGCCGTCTTCACCCCATACGTAAGCGCGTTCGCGCATGAAACTGCTGTTGTTCTTCAATGATGTTTTCATTGTCGTTGCCATCCCCCTCCTACTGGAGGTCAGGAGTAACAGTGTTTATTCCTACTGAGCCCATGTAAGAAGATGCCCAGCACACATGCCGTTTCTAGCCCATGCAGAGGGCTAAGATCGGCGTCGATCTAGGAAAGTTAGGGCTAGCGGCGCCCCACCCCCCTGGCCTGAATCAGGCCCACAACGAAGTCATCAACTTCGTGCTCAAGGAACAGGACTGACGTCCCCAAGCGAAGCGGCTTCGGGAAGGACGGCAGGTAGCTCGGCGAGCGCTTTTTGAGGTAGCCGTACAGCGTGGATCGGGCGATGCCCAAGCGAGCTTGGACTTCTGCCCGACGAAGCATTCGGAGTGATTTTGGTGAGTTGTTCTGCATGCCGCCTGGCCGTCTGTGGTGTGTGGACGAGCCTACGAACCAAGCGCCGACAGAACCATCCATTTAGCCCCCTGTAGAAAAATACAGTGCGTAAGCCATTGATTTTGTTCACTCGAAATTTGGCCGGGATCTAACTTTTCAGAGGGGAGGAACTAGCTGAAAAGTGGCCGGGGCCAAGAAATGCGCCCCGGCTGATCGTCAATTCGAGCGACTGCTTGCCAGAACGCCTGCCATGAAGACGACCGCGAAGGCGGCCAAGTATTCGAGAGGGGAATTGGATCGTTCGATGAACACGATAGGCTCCTAGTCAGTAGGGAGCCGGCATTGCGCCGGCATAGAGGAGAGGCTGATGCCCCTCCCTATCGTGTTATGGGTTTGAAATTCGTTTGCTTGGCCGATCAGCCAGGACGTGATTCGGCCTTGTTCGGCCACCAGGGCACGGCTTTGACGGCCGGCGTCGGCTCGACAATGCCCACTGCGGCCCGCAGTACCACCGGCCATCCGTGCCCATCGATGTAGTGCCGGATACCGTTCTGGCGCAGGAACTGCAGCTGACGAGCTTTCTGGGGCGTCCGCGTCAGCGCCTTGATCTCATCTTTGGTGAGGCAGAGCTTTTCAGACATTTCAGACATCCTTGCTGGAATGCCAAGCAGGCCTAGGCGCGTCGAGTCGTTCTGGCGCCCCCACTGCCTTACGAAGCACTATCACCCGGTTGTATTGGTCGACCTGATGGGGAATTCGGTTCTGGCAGAAAAAGGCCAATTGCCTAGCCCTGATCGGGGTCCGAGTGATCTCTTCGACTTCAGCGCGCGACAGCACATCCCCAGTCATCGAATGCCCCCAAATGGCCAGTGCCGATCATGCCCCAGGGCGCTACTCTCGGCTACAGACCAAGGAGAAGCCATGGACGAGTTACCAGCCGCACTGCCGCTTGAACAGCAGATCGCCCTACTGAGGCAGCAGCTGACCACCCTCCGGATCGACCTTTCTGGCAAGGACTGGCTGACGGCGGAAGAGGCGGCGCACTACTGCGGCGTGTCAGTTAGCCAGTTCAACGCGAGGGCGCATGAATACGACCTCCATCCACGCAAATTCATGGGCAAGAAGCTCTACGAGAAGTCTGCCCTCTATCAGGCAATCTACGGCGCGAAGGCTTGGACGCGTCCATCCGCAACCTCCGCACCAACCCTAGCTGCGACCTCCCCTGAGATGAAGGAGGCGCTTGCCCGGCTACGGCGCTATGACGATCGCAAGGGGAAACGCTAGTGCAACCTCCCGGCAAGCTGATGACCGTTGCAGAAGCGGCTGAGCAGAGCGCGTGCTCTGCCAAGACGATACGCAGAGCCATTGATGGCGGGCAGCTCGCCGCTGTGAGACTCGGGCAAAGCGCCAAGTCGGATCGCATCCATAGAGAAGACTTGGAGGCTTGGTGGAACCAATGCCGCCTGCGACCTGTAGCAGCTCCAAGAATATCTATACGTGATATTCGCCCGCCACCACTCGATACGGCGGAGGCGAGACTCGAGAAGAGGCTGGGAATCGGTGCTAACGGCAAGACGGCCCCCCGCCGACGCTAAGCAATGAGGATCTGCAACGCCAGCGAGGTCCGGCAATGCGGAGAAGGCTCCGCCCGCACTACGCCTTAATCTTGGACCTCGGCGCGGAAGGCGATCTCAATCAACTGCTCTGGGAATGCAAGCGCCGAGACCCCAATCAGGTTGCTGGCCACCTGAGGCACCGGCTGACCATACACAGCCGGCCGGACCTTGCCACTGGCCGCGAAAGCCGACGGAACGTCGATGACAAACAGCGTTTCCTCGACCACGTCCGCGAGCGAACCACCCAGCTCTGCCAGCAGCACCTGCGCGTTCTCGTAGGTGCGCCGCATCTGGGCTTCCATGGTGTCGAAGTTGGCGGGCTTACCATTCGCCCCCAGCTCTGCGGGTGCGACCAACTGCCCCTCCGGCGTATGGGACAGCTGTCCGGACACGAAGATCGTGTTGTTAACGCGGACGGCTTGGACGTACCCGTAGGCCGACTCCCACGGCACTCCGAAGCTGGCGGTCTTGCGATTGCTGGCGCTCATCGTTGCTCTCTCTAGTGAAAGGGCAAGTGTGGCAAGCAATGAGCGGCGACCGCCTCCCCTGAACGGGGGATCAGATTCGAGGTCGGGACAGCTGCTCTCTACCTGTACTAACCCAGGCCTTCATGGAATCCCTCGCCCTTGGCTTGGTCTCCTTCGGCGGCCGGCGTGGTTCCAGCGCTTCCTTCACCCGCTCCAGCTCCTTCGCCCCCGCCTCGGCCAAGCGCCGGGCCTGCTGCAGCTGCGAGGCCACGCCCATACCATGCCCAAAAGAAAAGGCACCGGATCCCGGTGCCCTTCTTAGAAGCCAGCAACGCCTACGAGGTAGTGAGGTTGGCCCTCATCCAGTCCCTGACGCTTTCCAGCTTCGCTCCGGTCTTCGCATTGAAGGTCTTTTCCATTCCCCAAGATACGCCCCTGCCCTGAGCGAAGGCAGCGCGGTACTTCTTGATCATATTCGAGGGGTCGTCTGCCAGCTCCCGCATCAATCGCGGAACGTCCCACACTGCGAAGTCGAAGGGGCTACCAAATTGTTCTTCCAACATGGCCGGCAGCGCTTCATACCGAATCGTGTCACCCGCAAGATAGACGATCTCGTTGCGAATCGCGGGCGTATGGAAGACGATCTGAGCGGTCATTGCGCCAATGTCATCGGGCGTGGTGAGCGTCACAGCGTTAGTCGGCGAACCCAGGGCATTCACCCTCTTCCCCTTGAGATCGATGACACCAAATTCGGGCTCGAAAAGATAGCTCGTGAACATCCCGGTGGAAATGACAACCCAGTCCATGGCGGACTGAGAACGCAGATAGTCGCGCACATCAAGCTGGGCATCGAACAGATCCTGCGGACCACCTCGCCCGATTGCGTCGAAGTCCACACCGAACTGCCAAGGGAAGTACCTCGGGATACCCGACTTCACTGCAGCACGCGCAACCTTCATCGGCGTGTCGCGGCCAGCCGCGTAACCCGTGCAGCCAATCACGGTATCGTACTTGGAGAAAATGGCCGCCAACTCGTCCACAGTGGCAGCCACCAGGTCGCCAGAAACAATGGCCACACCCAGCGAGCGGATTTCATCAACCACAACGCGCTTCTCAGGCAAGTCCGAAGCAATGGAAGCGGATCGGAGCATCACGCTGATGCTTGCGCCGTGCTCCTTTCCTAGACGGGCGAGATTCCGAATAACTGGCATTCCGAGCTCACCGGCACCCAGGACCAGGATCGCGCGGGATTGGATCGGGGTAGACATTCAAACCACCATGTGTGTGTACGATGGCGGCGATTCTGCCCCCCTCCTCATCGCGACGTAAGAAGGCACACCGATGATACCGACCGTACCGTTCATGAGTTCTGACGAGCTCCTGCGGCATTCCCAATCGATATGCGACGGCATGAGCGCGGACGACGACGGCCTTCGGCGTGAGGTTCTTGCGCACGCTGGCAGCCGCTGGTCGCTTGGCATCATTCATGCCTTGGGCGTGTACGGAACACTGCGTCACGCCGATGTTGCGCGGAGGATGAAGGGAATCACCCAGCGCATGCTGACACGCACCCTCCGCCAGCTGGAAAGGGATGGGTTGATCTACCGACATGATTTCCAAGAAGTTCCCCCTCGCGTGGAATACAGCATCACTCCGCTGGGCAAAGACCTTCTTGTTCTGATGATTCCCATGTGGACTTGGGTCGTGCAGCACGCCGAGGAGTTCCGACACTGCCGCGAGATCTACGACAGCAACCACACCTCCTTTGCACCTGACTCGCCTCGAGACAACGAGTCTCAATAGCGAGAAATCACCTGTCCTCTTCCCGCCCTGACCCAAGCCTTCATCGGGTCCTTCGCCCTCGGCTTGGTCTCCTTCAGCGGCCGGCGCGGCTCTAGCGCCTCCTTGATTCGTGCCAGTTCCACAGCCCCGGCTTCGGCCAGGCGCCGGGCGTGTTGCTGCTGCTCGCGGGTTGGCGGCAGGCCTGGCAGTGGTGGTGGCGGCTGGGTCGGGGTGCTGTCGGTCAGCCGGGCAACCGCCTGGCACAGGGGCAGATCGGGATACAGCCGGGCTGCGCACCAGCGCTCGGCGTAGCGCTTCGCCTGCCGCACGCCGGCCGCGCGCACTTCCTTCACCTGCCACATCTTCTGGCCTTCCATCCATAGCCGGACCCCAGGACCGCCATCAGGGGTAACGCTGGCCGTCTCCCGGCCGTTGTACCAGAGCGCCCAGCGCTCACCGGTCTGGACCCAGCCAGAGGGAATTGGGGCGGTGCGGAAGCCGTGGGAGTACTGCATGGCCGGAAGGATACGACCGGCCGTCGCAGATCCTGCGAAGGCACACCACCGTTCGGCCCGCTGTGATGAAGCGTTCACCTTAGGGCGAGCACAGTACGGTCTCACGGCTCTTCTCCGGCGCAGAATCCTTTGCTCCCGTGTCCAGCCCCCAAGCGGCACGGCTATGCACCCTCCCAACGCTTTCAGGATCCATTCGATCCTGCCTCTGCTTGCGCCCAATGGGGCAATCATCCGGTTGGAACAGGTGCGATCAACCTGCAAAAACTGTGGACTCAGGTCATCGATGACTGAGGGTGCGGGCTTTCAAAAGGATCCAACGGGAACCACGCTTACGTGCCCTGCTTGCGGAGCTACAGGATTGATGGACGAAATGGAGATCTGGCATCACTGGCTTGAGCAGCGACGTCGTGAACGACTGCTGGCACTCTTTGATCCAGAGCCCGACGAACCACTTGATACTGAGGATCCAAAATGAATGATCGAACATCGGAGTTGCTCGACCGACTCCATTGCTGCGAAGCCTCAATAGAAGTACACCGTGCCTACATCAAAGCCTTGGAGTACGGCCTGCGCATGGCGGTATTCAGTCATCCAGCGCGGGAACAGCTCTCCGGTGCCTGGCTCCAGCTGCTGCCCAATATCGCGGCGAAGCACCGAGATGATGGCGGCGAGCTATTCGCCGCCGCCTTCCAACAGGCCCTTACAGTGCTAACCGAGCAAATCGGCGAGCCGAACAGCAAGCTTTAGGCTGCGATTGCGTAGGGCTCGACTAACGCGACTAACAGATCCATCGCCGTCGCGTAGGATGCCAAGGCGTCGCCGCGCTGATTGAACCGGGTCCAGTCCGCATGGGCCACGCGCTTAAGCTCCTCGGGCTCGACTGGAAGCCACTTCATTGGCCAGAACGGCAGCCGGCGTTGTCCCACCCGGCCCCGCTGCAGCTCCACGATGCCGTTGTGGCTGCTCGCACCCAGCACGCGGGAGTACGCCACCGCTAATCCGTCTTCTGGCCCCTCCAGGTACTGGAGGAAGCGTTCGCCATCGAAGAGGAGCACCCCCGTAACCCCAGCATTACGGTTGAACCGGGCCGAGTCATCCACGATCTGATCCAACTTACCGTTGGACAGGCCCAGCTTGTCGCCGGCGATTCCCTCTCCGGCACCGCTCACATATACAACCGCCCTGATGGGCATTGCGCACCTCCCTGATGAAGGATCACGGTAGCAGCAGCGGGCTCATGTGAGCGTGAGGTCCTTGAATCGTCCTGAACGCGTCAGGTTCGTGTGTTGCTGAATTCGGACCTTCGTCACAAGATGCAGGCGCCACAAAACGCAGCATGCGCAAAACTTTCCGGTAGTCAGCAATGCCAGATACAGGCCTTTTCACGTTATCGACCTCGACGCGGACCGCGACGAGCTGGACAAGTTGAAGCACGTAAGTGCCATCACTATCCGCTGCAACCAGTGCAGACATGTCACCCATTCAAGCGCTCCGGAGCTGGAGACAATGCCGGGAGGAACCCTGCTCGCTTGCGGTGGATGCGGCGAGCGTCAGGCAGTCAGCAACGCCCGCCTGGTCGAATGCGATCATGTTTTAGGGAACACGTTACCCCTCGCGATGCCGGCCTGACTCGCACCATGTGCGGCAGATTCGTCCAGCTGCCCGTTGTCGACTTCGGCCAGCCGGGGCTGACTGACCTTGCCCCCGGCCTGCGCGAGTTCTAGGCGCGCTAAAACTTGGCGCCGATGCAGCGCGCGTCGGTGATCCTGGGTCGCGGCGAAGGCAGGCAGATCACTCGCCTATCCTGGGGCCTGCTGCCGTTCTGGGCCAAGGGTTCAACCATCAATACCCGCATCGAGGCCGTGGCCACGAAACCGACTCGGTGTCGGCTATCGGCACAAGAGGGACGTCAGGATTGTCCTGACTGGCGGCTATAAGCTGCGTCTGAGACGGTACGGCTACAACCAGACAAGCCTGCGCGAAGCCATGCTGGACATCCTAGACATCGAGTTGCCCATGTGGCTGCCCATCTCCCTATCCGTGCTCCTGTCCCTGTGGGTAGGCGGCATGTATCTCCGTTTCCACCTTGATCTGCACGATCGGCGCGCTTGCTCAGGACTGGAGGCGCTTCAGAACGACTCTTCCGCGCTTGAGAAGAGACTGTCCCAATGCCTGAAGGAAGGGCGCACGTTCCCCGCCAGATGAGCTATCCGCTTGAACAAGCGATCCTTCAGTTCCGCGACCTGCAGGAACTCTGCCAGCCAGGCAAGAAGCCTAGGCTTGCCATGTGATCCGATGGGCCAACGAATGCGGGATCCGCTTCCTATATGACGGAAGCGGCGGGATCTGGACGACTATGGACGCGCTCAATGAAGCGCTCGGCCTAGCCGGAGCGACGCCACTTCTTGAGCCCTACGATCCTGATGACTAGGGATGATGCGACTGCAGCAGGCGTTGGAGCCTTTAACCAACTCCGCTATTAGAAGCCGGTTGAGCTATCGCGGGGACGCTAGAGATCGCCTCTCCCAAGGAGGCGCTAGGTTATCATTGCTGCACAAGAAGAATCGGCGTCCAAGATGTCAGCACTCCACACCTCCAGCGCCAACAGCGACCGCAAGCCCCTCGTGCCGTTTCTGAAATGGCCTGGGGGCAAACGCTGGTTTATACGCAACCACTTATCTGAGCTTCCCACAAGTTTTAACCGCTATTTCGAACCATTCATGGGTTCGGCGTCGGTTTTCTTCGCACTTCAGCCTCAAGAAGCAATTCTCAGCGATCAGAATGCAGAGCTAGTTAACCTCTTCAACCAAATGAAAACGAGGCACAAGCAACTGTACAAGGCACTTAGCGATCATGCCAAGGCCCACTCAGAGCTGCACTATTACTTGGTTCGAAGTACTGTCCCCACCGATGCCCTAAGCAGAGCTGCCCGAACTCTTTACCTTAACAGATCGTGCTTCAACGGCATCTACCGTGTAAACATGCAGGGTGAATTCAATGTACCCAAAGGATCAAAGGAGTGCGTGCTTCTCGACACAGACGATTTCTCCGCGACTTCCCGCGCTCTGCGTGCAGCGAAAGTCGTGCGTGCGGATTTCGAGAAAGTCATTGCTGAAGCAGCCGAAGGCGATTTAATCTTCGCCGACCCACCTTATACGGTTCAACATAACAATAATGGCTTCGTCAAATACAACGAAAAACTCTTCTCTTGGAGTGATCAAGAGCGACTAGCCCGCAGCCTGCGTCAAGCTCGTGAGAGAGGCGCTCACGTGGTTGCCACAAATGCGAACCACTCGTCCGTTGTGAAGCTTTTCAACGATCACGGCTTCAAGACTACGCCGCTCTCCCGATTTAGTTCCATCTCGGGAAGCGGCGCATCTCGAAAACAGTACGAAGAAATAGTCATCAAAGACTAGTTTTTCTTCACCTAGAGTGGAAGACCCCACGCACAGACGCTTTCCACTTTGGAAAGACGTGCAGAGTACTCAGCTGTCTCACCCAGCCACAAGGTGCTTGGCAGCTCCGCACCTGCGGAGAAGTCGAGCTCGGCAATAGCGTCTTCAAAGTCCACCACCAGATCTTGGACTTCAAACTCTCCAGCGGGAATCACGCCGATTGCGGACAACCAACACTTGATCCAACTCTTGCAGCTGCGTGCCGAGCTTTCATCATTACCAAGAGCACGCGCCACGCTTAGAGATGCAATTCGGACCAAGAAAAGCGCTCGTGCAAGCACATTTACAACATCTTGCTGCGGCTCTGAGGCAGCGGCAAAGAGACGGTCGTCAGCCCCGGGGTCTGACAAGCGTCGTAACAGAGCCGCCGCGTCCTGACCAGTGGCACCCGCCACCTTGGTAGCAATTTCCTCAAGCTGCTGCTCACGAGAAATGATCTCGTCATCCGCTCCGCCAGATGCAATAGCATCAGTGACGGCAAGGTCAACCAAGTATCTAACGAAGGCAGCGTCGAACGCGATTGCGGAGTCATCACTGAGCAGCAGCCGCCAGATTGAGCGCACAATTGATACGTGGTCGAAAGTCAGAACAGGAATTGGGAACGGCGCCTTTGAATCATAGCTAGCGGCATTTCTAGCAGTCTTCTCGGTCGCGCCAACCGCGAGGTCAAAGCCCCAGCGTTCCAGTACCCCGCCTGGACGCGGCGAGGGAACAATGTCAGAAAGGCTGACCAAGGGCATAAGTTTGATCTGGTCACCGATCAGGTCCTCAGCCCGACTGCCCTTAATCCACTCCCGCCAAAGCTCCCATACGAAGGTGTGCGTGCCAGCCGCTGAGAAATTATGCCTCGTGCCAGATGAGTCGAGGTAGAAATATGCCCCCTGCTGTACGAACACACCTTCACCCGAAAACACTGCCATTGCCGCGCGTAGCTGGGCGTAATAGGCGAAGTGAATTGCGTTGTATGGTGAATTGACGAGCAGAGCATTAACGGACGCGCCGAAGTACCGCCAAGCCTCGAGCATATGCGACACGTGGGCACCGGCGAGCTGTACGGCGTCTCCACCACCCGCAACAAGCGGCTGGTGCGCGTCCGCCCCAGGCGCAAGCGCAGGATATGCAAGCGCTAGCGAGGAGGGAGAGGCTGATGCACAGACTATGGAGGCGATACTCGGTCTGGCCGTATGAGGATTGGGCGACGAGGGCCTGCGCGGCGCGCCGGCTCCCCGATTGCGTCCAGCAGGGCCCCCACGGCTCCGCCGGCCGGGACTCATTTCGACCTCCCTGTCATCTGTTGGACTGCTGCGGCCGTCTCGCTAATTTCGCGGTTATCTGCCCTAGTCAGATGCTCAATGACGTTGCCAAACAGTGCAGTGTAGCCGCTACTGCCACGGTAAGATGCCTGCACCGGCTTTTGATCACTCGTCAGGCCCGGCCCAGTGGATGTACGCCAATCAAACCCAGTCCAAGTCAGTTCACGGGCGAGAGTCGCGCTGTACTGAGTAATTCGGGTGTGCTTCTTCAACGAATCCAGCGCATGGGACACGCCATCATCGGTCATCAGCGACTCGACGTCGTCCAGCACCCAAGAGTCCAGCCCAACTTCGTCGTAACGCACTTGGAACATGGCATTGAACACGTGCAGGATCGCGCGAACACCCTGGTCTGTACCTAGTAATGAGTGCGGGCCGGCAAAGGCTGCATCCAACCCTTCCGGATTGGTCCGTTGTCGAGCTGCATCAGGTAGTAATGCATAAGCTTCTCGGCACGCAACAGCCCATTCATTCTCACTGCCTTTAGCTGCTGCAGCGACATCTGACCAGATATGAATCAGAAAGGCAGCCTGCTGGGATCTATTCCATCGCAATATGCGCTCGTCGCCTGCCTTGTCGACAGCACCAAAAAGACCCCCGATTTTGTGATCGCTGCCCCATCTCCTGATAAATGTCGCGATAAGTGATCGGATAAACGCAGCGTTTGAAACGTGACCTTCCACGCGATTTCCGAGCAGCTCAATCCTGCCCTTCCACGGACTCTTCGCATGCCTCCAAAGTGCTTCTGTAAGCTCCTGGGCGCGATGCTCTTGATAGATCTTTAGCCCTTCTCCTCGGTCCAGCCAAAGTTGATTCCGAAGCTCCGGATACAAATCGAACGCGAGACTCGGATTGATCTTCTTGGGTTCGACGTTGATTACCCAGAAGAGGTAGGCTTGCCAAGATGTGGTCAAACCAGAGAAGAAGACGACGGGCACATCGTAGTCAGAAAGAAGACTATCAAGGCCATCTGCAGAAAAGACACGATGCTGGCCGTCGATGATCTCAAGAGGCTCGATGTCCGGTGAAGCAACACTCGGTAATTCGAGATGGTACAGGCCATCCGTTTCAACGACGTTGATCGCCGCGTTCCTAGCCAGCTCCACTGCCACGCCACCTCGATAGCGGACATCGCCAGGCTTCAAGATGTTGACCAAGATTGCCGTGGGCAGCCAGCCAGGGTGGATGAGGTCTGGCGTGGTCAAGGGCACATCGCCGCGTGTGGATGACGCTGGATAGCCGTACTGGATATATCGAGCGATCTTGTCAGACCTATCTCTGTCATGCCCGCGCTGATAGCCTGCGGGCGCATCCTTCATGGCACGCTCCTCCACTCGACGACGGCTCACGCCCGCCAGCTTGCGAAGTTCGGACAGCGACACAGAACCCATGAAGAAATGATCTTCAGGCTTAGGCAGGTGGTCGGTCCAATCGGCTTGGTCCCACGTATTCACCCACTGCCGAACCTTGAGAAGCGGAATCTTTGCCGTCATAGCGCCCCCTGCGCATCCTTGTCAGGACTTGATGATAGCTGGTAAAGGGACGATGAGAGCGATAGACAAGCTTCGCTTCGCGGTTGTCACTGTGCCGCGTAGCAGTCTTGATCTGTTCCACATGTGCCAATCGCCAAGCCGAATCTAACCAACATGCGGCAATCCAAAGAAGCAAAAGTATCGTAAGCGATTGAATTTACTACACCCTTCGCAACTCGATCCCCCCCTTCCCCTTTTCACAAAGACGGCGGGATCAGCTTTACCACGACATCTGGGCCGTCTGTACCAACCATGTACCAAATCACCTCGCCCGAACCATCACCAGACCATCTGAAGCATTCAACCCCCAAGCACCCTTTTAGGACCTGACAAAGCTCAGTTGGGTTCTACCCCGATATCACGGACGGTTCTAAAAGAGCTGCAACCTTCTGATCCT